>JAFYQC010000328.1 GCA_017547265.1 Kiritimatiellia bacterium
CCCAGTTTGAGCCGTCCTCGGCCCACTCCTTTGCGCCCTGGTCGAAGGCGACAAGGATATCGACCACGCTCTTTTGCTCTGCGAGGGGAAATTCAGAGCCGGTTCCTTTGAGAACGGGCGATTTCTTGGCCGTCTTTACGGCAGAAGTCTCCGTCGGCGAGACATCGGCCACATCGTTCGTGACAGCGGCGGCGCATGTAGCGCACTCGTCGGGCTCTTGCACCTTGTCAAACGACGAGAAGGACTTCTTGCCGTCCTTGACGACGAAGGTATAGATTTTCCCTGCTGCGAAATCGTCAACCGTGATGCGCAGCTTGCCCGCGCCCGACTTTACAACTGCACCAGCACCAGTCGTGTCATCCTTGGCGATAAACGACTGGCCCACGATGCCAGCCGGCGGCGCGGAGACTATGTCGAGCGAAAGCGCGACACCACCTGGCCCACTAAGGAGCAACTTGTCGCCGACGGCGAAGGCCGGCATTGCATCGACCGCCTCTCCACCACCAGAAAAGTCATAAAAATACTCAGATGCCGAAGCGTGAAAGCCAAGGGCAAAAGCGAGCGCCGCAATTACGACCGTCCGTTTCATGGACGACATTATACCAAAGTTTCAGCGCCTATTCCATCAATGCCCGTATTTCGCCGTTTGCCCTACGCGCGCCCGAAACTCAGAATCTCGCGCGGAGGCCAATCTCGAACGTGCGCGGCTCGCCGACGAGGCACTCGTAGAAGTGACGCGCGGACTCGAAGTACTTCTCGCCGAAAAGGTTGCGGATGCCGAGCGTCAGCGTCCAGTCCTCTGGTCCGCCGAACTTCGTCAGCGGAACGGACACGTTGACGTCGAAGACATGGCTGTGCGAGAAATAGAGGTTGTTGTCTACAAACGCGCCGCGCATAGTCGCGAAGCTCTTTGAGCGGAAGCGATAGCCACACCCGACCACGATGTCGCGAAGAAGGTCGCAGCAGTCGAACCGGTAGGAGGTGTTGAGCGAGAACGTGTGGTTGGGGTTGCGGCGGAAGACCGACGGCGCAGTTCCAGTCGCGTTGCGGTTCTCGTAGCGGTTGTACGAGTACATCGCGAGGACTGTCCAGTTCTCGGTGATGTCGCCCGCGAGCGAAAGCTCAACGCCACGCGAGTTGCTCTTGCCCTCGAAATAGTAGTACGTGTCATTGTTGATCGTCTCGGCTACAGGCGTGTTGCGCTGGTCGATGCGATAGACCGAGGCCGAGAACCAGAGCTTCTCGACGGGGCGGACGCGAAAGCCGCCTTCCATCTGCGTCGCCGTCCACGGGTCGGTCGGCCTGTTGCCGTCGGCGTCACGGTAGCCAAGCGTCGGAGTGCGCGTCTGGGAGAGGTTGCCGAAGAAGACGAGCCAGTCGAGCGGTTGGACAGTAAGGCCGCCGCGCGGGGAGAACGCGAACTCGTTTGCTCGATGGTAGTGCGTAGTCGTGCCATTGGACGCAGTTGTCGTCTGAGGATTCTCCGTGAACCAGTCATAGCGGACGCCGCCAAGGAGCGTCACCCAGCCCCAGCCGATCGAGTCCTGGAGCGTCGTGCCGTAGCGCGTGACAGGCGCGCCGAAGCCGCTCGTCGACTCGCGGTACCAGAAGTCGGGCTGGACGACAAGCGTGTTCCTGAAGCCCCACGGCAGTTCTTCCTTCGTGTAGACAGAGCGCGCGTATAGGTTGTAGCTGCGGCTTATGCGGTCGGACTCGGAAAAGCCCGAAGTCATGTACTTCTCGCCGCTCGTCCACTCGCCAGTCTCGTAGAAATTGGCGAGGTCCCTGTTGTTCATGTACGGCTCGCGAGTCCTCTGCTCCCAGTCGGAGAACATAAACGCGCCGCCGAACTTGAGAAGCCAGTCGTCGGTGACCTGCCAATCGACGTATGGATTCAGGTACATCGAGTCGTATTTCGAGCGGTCGCCCTTGCGGCACGACGACTCGTACCAGCTGTAGCCGCCGCCTGGCCGTCCGCGCCAGACGGGGACGCCGATGTAGCTCGGCTGGTCGGTCTTCTGGAACATCGACTTGAACCCGATCGTCACATTCTCGACAGGGCGCCACGCGAACGACGGCGCAATCGTGTAGGATTGCCGCGGATCGGCGCCCTTCTGCGAGCCCTCGCCAAGATAGGACGGCGAGAAGACGTCAAACGCGCCAATTGCGCGGACAGCGAACTTGTCGTCGCCGTAGACCTCATTTGCGTCAATCATACCGCGCTGGCGCCATGTGTTGCGCCCGACGGAGGTGTTCTCCTGGAAGTCGATCCTGTCGCCGCGGAAGTTTGCGCCCTTAAGGTACATGTTGACCGAACCGCCCGCACCCGAGTTGTTCTGCTGCGATCCCGCGCCGCCGGAAAGCGAGCCGATCGGTCCCTTAACGATTTCGACGCGCTCCATAAGGAACGGATCCATGAAAAGCCCAGCGCCGAGCCCGATCGGTACAACGCCGTCGAAAGCAGGCTCTGTGCCGCCCATGCCGCGGATCTGGAACGTTCCCGGCTGACGGACGAGAAGCGACTTGCCGCCAGTCTCTACGCCTGGCACATAGCGGAGAAGATCGTGGAGGTCGGTCGGATTGTGCTCTCGGATAAAGTCCTCGGTCAGCGTGTCGACGACTGTCGGCGACTTTTCGGGCGCAAGACCGGTAAAGGTCGCGCCCTCCACCGTCTCGGGCCGATACTTGGACAGCGCCGAACCCTCGACGACGACCGTCCCCAAGTCGGCCACCGCGTTAGTCGAGGCATTCGCGCCCGCTTCTTCTCCCATTCCAGTCAGTGCGCCAGCAACAGCGACGCAGACAACGACAATCTTGCTTTTCATACCCGGTTAAACGCCACCCACCCCAAGAAGGTTCACCCATATGTCTGCGGCATAGCTAAGGACTTAACACGGAGGCCGGAGAGCCGACTGGCGCGCGAGAGCACGTTTGCGGGCCCGGCGTGATTTTGACTGCCAGCGTAAAGGGCGCGCGTGAAATGCACCTGCGGCGAAGCCGTCAGGTTCCCCGACGAGCGCAGCGAGGAGCCTTGCGAAGCAAGGTCGCAAGAGGGTGCGCGCGCGCGTCAAAATCATGCTGGTGGGGCGCCCGCAAACTGCGGGTCGGGCGAGCAGGTCGGGCGCAGGCCTCCGCAGACTCACCTTGCTATTTTTGATATAATATCCACAAATGGCAGATGAAGCGAGCGAGACTGTTGAGGGAACGATCAAGTCGGTCGTATTCCACAACGACGAGAACGGCTATACCGTCCTCCATGTCGAACTCCCCTCCGGCTTCGCTCTCAGGCAGCTAAACGAGATAACCGTCGTCGGCAAGGCGCAAGCGGTGTGGGAAGGCGAGGAAATTTCCGCAACCGGCTCGTGGGTGACTGACAAGGTCCACGGGCGCCAGTTCAAGGCCGAGTCAATCGTCTGCGTCGCGCCAAGGTCCCTCGTCGGCATCGAGCGCTATCTCGCCTCGGGGCTCATAAAAGGCGTCGGCAAAGTCCTCGCAAAGCGAATTGTCGAAACCTTCGGCGAAGACACCCTGAACGTCCTCTCCCACCAGTCCGCGAGACTCGTAGAAGTGCCAAAACTCGGCAAGGCGAAGATCGAGCAGATACGCGCAAGCTGGCACGCGAACGAGACGCTTAGGGAAAACATGATCTTCGGCCAGACCTACGGCATCTCGATAGCGAAGATGACGAAGATCGTCCGCAAATACGGCCCAGATGCGATAGCAATCGTAAAGGCAGATCCCTACAAGCTCTGCCGCGACATCTGGGGCATCGGCTTCGCGACCGCCGACCGCATCGCGCTCTCCGTCGGCATTCCGAAGGACTCGCCCCTTCGAGCACGCGCGTCAATCTCCTACACGCTCGAGACTGAGGCAGAGGACTCGGGGCACTGCTGGACTTTCGAGAACGACTTGCTTCTCCACGCAAACGAACTCACCGAAATACCAACCGAGATTCTTGGCGAAGCGCTCGAAAAGGAAATTGCCGAAGGCCGCGTAATCGCGGAAAGCGAAGCCGCGCCCGCCAGCCAGCCAATCCCACTACCAGCCAGCCAACCCAAACACTCAAACACTCAAACACTCAAACACTCAAACACCTCTCCACGCCGCATCTACCTGCGCTCGCTTTGGTGGGCCGAGCGCGAGACGGCCTCGCATGTCAGGCGCATAAGAGACTCCATGCCGGGTTTCACGCCAGTAGACGCTGGCAAGGCCGTCACGTGGTGGGAGCAAAAGGCGGGCTTCTCACTCGCCGCGCAGCAGACGAACGCGCTCGAGAAATGCCTCTATAACAAGTTCTCCATCATCACCGGCGGACCGGGCGTTGGCAAGACGACGATAATCCGCGCGCTCGTCGACATCTACGGCGCGAAAAAACTTAAAGTAGTCCTCGCAGCTCCGACAGGCCGCGCAGCGAAGCGCATGTCAGAGTCGGTCGGCGCAGCGGCACAGACAATCCATCGGCTTCTCAAGTGGAATCCCGTAACGAACAAGTTCACATTCAACAAGGAAAGCCCGCTTGAAGGAGACGTATTTATCTTTGACGAGACGTCGATGATCGACATCAAACTTGCAAACGACTTGCTCTCGGCTATTCCCTCCACGGCGGCGGTAGTGCTCGTCGGAGACACGGACCAGCTGCCGAGCGTCGGAGCGGGAAACGTCCTCGGCGATCTCATAAAGTCCGGCAACATCGCCTTTACGCGCCTCGACCAGATCTTCCGCCAGGACGCTGGCGGTCTCATCGTCACGAATGCCCACCACGTTAACGCCGGCGAGCCGCTCGAGATAAGAAGCGGCGATACCGACTTTTACTTCGTCCGGTGCGAGGACCCTGAGCAATGCCTTAGGCGCGCAATCGAATTCATGACGACGCGC
>JAFYQC010000329.1 GCA_017547265.1 Kiritimatiellia bacterium
ATCATAGGTCTTCTCCTGCCCCTGACCAAGAGCAGGGGAAATCCACTCGTTCTGCGCGAGGTTCCTCGTATCTTCATTCTTGAGGTCATTGACGAGCGTGTCGCGAAGATCAGCTGGCGAGCCGTTGGAGGCACGGATGAGCATCAGGATCGCGAACGTGTTACGAACGCCGGCGTTGTCGGCGGTCTCATTGCGCTCCTGAACCTTGTCGAGCAGATTGAGCGCCGTCTTCTTGTACTCCTCGTCGGTGTAGGTCTTGGAAGGATCGGCCGCACGATTGAACATGCCAGACGCAAACTGCTCGTTGATGGCAGTGAGCGATTCCGGAGGAACCGTGGCGAACACTTCAGCGACGAGCGTGGTGAGGTTGCCCTTCTGGGCACCCTTGAGAGCCGCAGTATTCACTGCGACGAACTTCGACGTCTTCTCTTCGGGGGAGCCAGGCATCTTCGAGATTGCCGCGTTGACATCGGCGAGGAATGACGCCTGGTCTGCCGCGGCCAGCTGCTTCATCACCGAAGTCATGGACGCAGGATCCGAAATTATGTCGCCAATCTTGCCGCGCGCGTCGGCCGACGACATCGTCTTGTCTTGGGCGAACAGCACGGAGGCCATCGCCATCGTTGCCACCATCAGTAGTTTCTTCATTTGTTTACTCCCCTTTTTATGGAAATCAATACCACGTCTCAGGCACCCAGACCACGTCTCCGGCGCGGAGGACGATATCCTTTTCGATCCTGCCCTTCTCGCCGATTTCAATTAGGTCTATGATGTAAGTCGACTTCTTGCCGTCCTTGTCGCAGCGGCTCACGCGAATCTTGGACTTGTTCGCAAACGGCCTCAAGCCGCCGGCGGCCTGGAGGACCTTCGTAACCGTAAGATCCATCGTCGATGGCATATTGACAGGACCTGGCGAAGCAACCTCGCCAAGAACGGTGACTGTTCCCCACGGGCTCACACCTTTGCCGTCGTAAGGAGCGAAAGTCACGGTGATCTGCGGCTGCTTGTAGTATTCGGAATAGAGCTTTACAAGCTTCTGCTTCAAAGCATCGAGCGTAAGCCCGTCACACGCGACAGGCGACTGCAGGAGAAGCGGAAGTGTGATGTCGCCGTTCTGGTCGACCTGAACCTGCATAGTGGCAGGCGGGGTAGTGGCGCCAGAGCCGACAACGACGACGAGCGCAATGCCGGGGCGCACGCGGGGCTCAAAATAAACAGGGCCGACCGCCGACCCCTGCTGGTCGTCGGACGAAAGCATCTTGGCAATGGTCTCGCATCCGCCTGTGCACATAAGCACACAGACGAAACACGCCAAGACGGCGATTCGTTTGCATAGTTTAACCATGTGTCGCATATTATACCGCAAACTTGCCTTCCGTGTCAATGGTGACTCTACGCCTTTCTTCCCCCAAATGGTGGAAGCCGACATGCCTGGCTGACTGGGGAATCAGCGATCCGGCGCGCTCCGACCATTCTATAGCGAAAATAGCCCCCCTTGCGAGGTAGTCCTCCCAGCCAATCGCCTCCACGTCCTCCTCGCCATGAAGTCGGTAAAGATCCATGTGGACAAGCAAGACATCGGGCGACTGGTGTTCCTGAACGATGCAAAAAGTCGGCGAGGTCACTCGCCCAGGCACCCCCAGTGCGGCGGCAAGCCCTTGCGTGAAAGTCGTCTTGCCGGCGCCAAGGTCGCCTTCAAGGCATACGATGTCGCCCGGCTTAAGTTCCTTGGCGAGCTCTTTCGCGAGCGCCCACGTCTCCTCGACACTCGAAACCTCGAAAACGCCCTTCACTTGAGAACGCCCTCCCTAGCGAGCTCGCGGAAGCACTCTTTCATGTACCGCGACGAAAAGGCGCAGGCGTGCGGCATGCGAACGAGGTTCCACGGCACGCTTTTCGCCGCAGCAAGTCCCTTTCCGTGCGGGCCGATTTCTGGGTTGAGGGCCGTCGGCTCGTGCTTGAATACGTCGAGATAGGCGCCGGCAAGCCGTCCTTCCTTGATTGCCGCGAGGAGGGCCTCCTCGTCCACTGCGTTTCCGCGGCCGACGTTGACGACCACGCACTTCTTCGGCAAGCGGCGAATAAGCCGAGCATCAAGGAAATCGTCCGTTTTCGTATCCGATGGCAACGCAAGTATGAACCAGTCGGCGCGGCGAAGCAGTGGAGTGGGTATTTTTAACGCAGAGGCGCAGAGACGCAGAGTGGCAGAGGGCTTCTGGCGGATGTCAGTTGTTGAACGTCCCTCATGGAAGTTTTTCAAGGTGAAAATCCCGTGCCGAGTGATTCCGATGCACTCGACGCCAAATGGCTCGAGACGCTCGGCAATTGCGCGGCCGATGCGCCCAAAGCCCGCGATCACGGCCGTCGTGCCCTCAAGGTCGCCACAATGTTCAGCGAGTTCCTCGCGCGGCCACATCGGCCCCTTCCAGAAGAACCCGCGCGTCCACGCGAGAAGGAATCCGAGGACCGTCTCAGATATGATCGGGCCGTGGAACGAACCGAAATGGACCTTGACGCTCTTTGGCGCGTCGCGCCATGCGACGAGTTCGCGGCCAGCAGCCGGCGTCGCAAGGACCTTGAGTTTCGGCGCGCGCGCAAACCACTCCTTCTTGAAGTGCCATACAACCGCATGTGTCGTGGACGGGAGAGCCTTAAGGAACGCGCGTTCGCTTTTGACGCGCACGACGCGGCTCCCCTTCGGAACGAGAGACCTGAAAAGCTTCAGGTCCCCGTCGTTCGCCCGAAAACACCTCTCGGGCCACTCAAGCCAAACCAAATATCTATTCATCTATCCACTAGCCACTAGCCACCAATCACTAGCCACTAGTCACTAGTCACTAACCACTAGTCACTACTCATCCAGCTTGCCCTTGTAGGCGACGCGGCGAACCTTGCCAATTGACGTGCGCTCAAGGGGCTCTTTCCAGACAACAACCTTGCGGACACGCTTGTAGTCAGCAAGCTCTGCGCTACGCTCCTGCGCATGCTTGACCGCGGCCTTCTCGACCTCGGCCCAGTCGGGGAGCGCGCCACCGTTCTGTTCCTTGAACCACTCCTCGTTAGGATAGACGATCGCGCCGACCTTCTCGCCGGGGTCGCCGCCCATCGTATAGCCGACGACGACAACGTCCTGGATCGCGGGATCCTTGCCGATGATGTTCTCGACTTCCTCGGGGTAGATGTTCTTGCCCTCGCGGTTGACGATAAGCGCCTTCTTCCTGCCACGGATCGTGATGAGCCCGTCCTCGTCTATGGACGCGAGGTCGCCCGTCGCGAACCACTCGCCGTCGAACGCCTCCTTCGTCGCCTTTTCGTTGTGGAAGTAGCCCTTCATTACGATCGGGCCCTTAACCTGCAGCTCTCCGACACCCGCCTCGTTCCTGTCGGCGAGACGGACCTCGACTCCATCACACGGCTTGCCTATCGTGCCGACCTTGCAGCAGTCGGCGCTAGTGACGGAGACGACGGGCGAACACTCGGTGAGGCCGTAGCCCTCGACGAAGTTGACATGGAGTTTCCTGAAGCACTCGAGAACATGCTTGGGGCACGGCGCGCCGCCGGTGATCATGTAGCGGAGCCTGCCGCCGAGCTTCTGGAGGACCATGTGCATGACGGGGCCCCTGATGTGCATGGCAAGGAGCGCACGCGCAATCTTCGAAGAATCAAGGCCTTCCTGTATCTTGTCGTAGAGCTTCTCGCAAAGGAGCGGCACTGCGCAAAGGACGGAGGGTTTGAGCAGCTTCATGTCGCGCGCGACCGTCCTGAGCGACTCGACAAACTGCATCTCGCACCCGACGAAGAGCGGCCCGAGGAAGTTCGCCGTGAAGCTAAACGCGTGGAAAAGCGGGAGCACGGTAAAGAAGCTGTCGTTCTCGCCGACATCAGCATGGAAGGTCTTGAATGCACCATCGATGTCGCTTATGAAATTCCTGTGCGTGAGCATCGCACCCTTTGGCTTGCCTGTCGTGCCGGAAGTGTAGATGATCGAGGCGACATCCTCCTCGCGGGCCACATGCGCGTCATACCACGCGCCACCACCAGAGATGCGGAGCTTGTCGAACCCGACGACCTTGACCTTGCCGATATTCTGCCCCTCGTTGATGACACCGTCTACGCAGACAATGCCCCTGAGCTTCGGCAGCTTCGGCGCGAGGCCCATCATCATCTTAAGATGGTGGACGTCGGTCGTCACTACGACGGCCTCTGAATCTGCGAGAATGTACTCGACCTCGGCGTCGTGGAGCTTGGGGTCAAGCGGCACAACCGAGACACCCGCGCCGGACTGGGCGAGATATGCCTCTAGCCAGGTGGGGGAATTCCCGAGGATGATCGCCACGTTCTCTTCGCGCGGCTTCAGGTCGAAGCGCGTTCCGTAGCCCTCGGCGACGTCGCGCACGCGAGCGAGGTACTCCCGCCATGTGCGACGCATCCACGTCTTGTTTTCGCACCAGACGAGCGCGTTACGGCCAGGCCGCTCCGCGACGTTCTTTTCAAGCAATCCGCGAATTGTCATGACTTGCTCCAAGATGATGTTTGCGTGACATTATACCATAATTTGTCGCAAACGGGCAGTGTGTCGCTTAACAACGACGCCTCACGTGCAGAAACCGTAGGCGACGTCCCTTCGCATCAGCACATGCCTCCGTTTACCTGTATTACCTGCCGCGTGATGTAAGAGGCCCCGTCCGACATCAGGAAAAGAACTGCGGCGGCGATTTCGTCTGGCTTGCCGAGGCGCTGCATCGGGACGGCCTTTATGGCCTCGTCCGCAGATATGCCTTCCGTCATATCAGTCTCAACCATGCCGGGCGCCACGCAGTTGACCGTGATGTTGCGCCGCGCAAGTTCGACGGCCAGCGACTTGGCGGCGCCAATCACGCCGGCCTTGGCCGCGGCATAGTTCGTCTGCCCGCGGTTTCCGGAGACGCCAGACATGGACGACAGCACGACTATGCGCCCTCCCGTCCTGGCCTGGACCATCGGAAAGACAAGCGGCTTCAAGACATTGTAGAACCCGTCAAGGTCCGTCCGCAGGACGCGGTCCCATTGTTCGTCCTCAAGCGCAGGGAACGCATTGTCGTCCACAATGCCGGCGTTTAGGACAACACCGTACGGAGCGCCGTTTGTCGCGACCCACGCGTCGAGCGCGGCCTTCGACTCGTCCCTGTTCGATATGTCGAAGCGCAATATCTCGCCCGTGCAGCCGAGCGCCTTCACGGCATTCGCAACTTCCTCGGCGGCGTCAATTCTGCTGACGCAATGCAGAACAGGATCGTACCCAGCGCGCGCAAGACCCAGCGCCGTCGCCCGCCCGATGCCGCGGCTGGAACCGGTTACTATGACCTTCTTCATGTAGATTCCTCCAGCGTGTCACGCAAAATCCATAGTTATTATACCATAAAAAAGAGCGATGAACGCAGCTTGGCATTTTGCAAACAAAAAGGGAGCGCGGACAATCGTTCCGCGCCCCCTTTTCCTGCTTTTGGGAAGATTACTTCTTGAAGCTCTCCTCGACAGCGACTGCGACGGCAACCGTCGCGCCGACCATCGGGTTGTTGCCCATGCCGATGAGGCCCATCATCTCGACGTGCGCAGGAACCGAGCTCGAGCCCGCAAACTGCGCGTCGGAGTGCATGCGGCCCATGGTGTCGGTCATGCCGTAGCTGGAAGGACCGGCGGCCATGTTGTCGGGGTGGAGCGTACGGCCGGTGCCGCCGCCAGAAGCGACGGAGAAGTACTTCTTGCCGTTCTCGATGCACCACTTCTTGTAGGTGCCGGCGACAGGGTGCTGGAAGCGAGTCGGGTTCGTGGAGTTGCCCGTGATCGAGACGCCCACGTTCTCGAGCTTCATGATCGCGACGCCTTCGGGGACGTTGTCCGCGCCGTAGCAGTTGACCGCAGCGCGCGGGCCCTTCGAGAACGCCTTCTTCGAGACGACCTTGACCTTCTCGGTCTTGTTGTTGAACGCCGTCTTGACGTACGTGAAGCCGTTGATGCGGCTGATGATATACGCGGCGTCCTTGCCGAGGCCGTTCAGGATGACGCGGAGGTTCGTCTTGCGGACCTTGTTCGCGTTGAGGGCGATCTTGATCGCGCCCTCGGCAGCGGCGAACGACTCGTGGCCCGCGAGGAACGCGAAGCACTCGGTCGCGTCGTCAAGGAGCATCGCGCCCAGGTTGCCGTGTCCGCGGCCGACCTGGCGGTTCTCCGCGACGGAGCCGGGGATGCAGAACGCCTGGAGACCGACGCCGATTTCGGCGGCGGCGTCCTTGGCCTTGACGCAGCCCTTCTTGATCGCCATCGCAGCGCCGACGGTGTAGGCCCACTTGGCGTTCTCAAAGCAGATCGGCTGGGTTTCCTCGACGATCTTGTAGGGGTCGATGCCGGCCTTCTTGCAGATGTCGCGGCACTCGAGTATCGACTTGATGCCATAGGGCTTCAGCGCGGCGAGGATCTTGGCTTCGCGACGCTCGTATCCCTCGAAAAGCTTCTCGGCGGAGGCCTTCTTTGCAGTCTTCTTGGTAGCCATTTCGGAATCTCCTTTCGCTTATTCCTTGCGGG
>JAFYQC010000330.1 GCA_017547265.1 Kiritimatiellia bacterium
GCCACATTGGAAAGCGTCACCGTCGCGCCGTCGGCAATGGAGATTTTGTAGTTGCCGCCAAGCGTTCCAGTTGCGACATCGCCGTCATTTAGCTTCGTATGGGCTGTCACGGTCGAGAGATCGACCAGCGCCGCGAATGTGCTTGTGGCGATTCCCATCGCCACCGCGAGTAGTATGAGTAGTTTTTTCATGGCTTGGCTCCTTGGTTGGTTTAGTGGTTTGGTGGTTAAGTGGTTGGGTGGTTAAGTTTGAGGTTTGAAGTTTAAAGTTCAATGTCTAATGTCTCGTGTCTAACATCGCGTCTCGCGTCTAACGTCTCGCGCCGAAATACAGCCTCGGGACATGAGACGCCAGACAAGAGACGCGCGGTAGGGTCACGCGTCCCGCGTGACCGCGGGCGAGCGGGACGCTCGCCCCTACCAAACAACGCCTTCCCGAAAGAAAACGAAACGACAGGCGGCGCATCGTCTGCGGCCTGTCGTCTGGAATCGCGTATAACGCGCCTGCAATCGCCTCTGCGGCGCTTTTCCTTGAGTTTACCCCCCCCCCCGAACGGGTCTGCGCAAACTCTCGCCACGCGCCATCCTGGCACGCTTCCCGTCAATGCTCTGGAGGTTGGGGGTCATCATTGTCCGACTGGTACGCTGTGGTTTAGGACATAATCTGCCGAAATGTCAATGTCTCCGTCGTTCCAGGTCAAGGTCTCGTAATCCAGCTTCCACGCGGCAAAAGCATCGGCCGATTTCAACGGCACGAAAACCTCGCCAAGCAGGGTGCGCCCATCGAAAAGACGAATCTCGCCGTCATCAAACGTAACATGCAGAAGATGGTCTCCGACGTTTTCGGCGCCAACGATTCTTACATGCCTTTCCGGCGTGTCTGGATAGCATATTCCATCTCTGACAACCATAAGCGCGCCTCCTCTCAGATTTTAGCAACGATCTTGTCGAAATGCTTGCCCTGAACGGCAAGCTCCCACGCCGCATACACCTCTTCTTCGTGAAAGGCGAGCCAGCCGACGAGAATCTTCATCTGCTTCTGCGGCAACGAACCGCTGAGCAATTCGCCGTCCACGCCTACCGAAGCCTCGAACTCCTCATATTTTGCATGAACGTGCGGCTTGTGATGCCGCTCGTTGTCGCGATAGCGCATGCTTATCACCAATGCGCCAATTCTATACAGCTCACCCATTGCCTGCCCTCCGTGCTTTCACTCTTTCACGATTCGGAAACATTATAGCAAAAAACCGCCTGTGCGTGAGAAAGCGCAATCTCGCCTCACGCGCCATCCTGGCGCGCTTCCCGCCAACGCTCTGGAGGAAGTTCGCAGTTATGCTTGATGTTGCCATTTCTTGACCTCGCTTTCTGTTTCAGGGCACCTTTCATTGAGTGTGGACGATTTGAGATTGAAGAGGTCTTTCCTCATGTCAAAGGAGATGCCAAATCCACACCACCTGACATTTGGCAATATGCGAGGAACGAAAGCCCAGCGGCGGAAGCCCTGCGTTTCATTTCGCGTATGAACTCGATGTACCGCTTTGGGTCATTGCCAAACCGGCTGGAAATCTCCTTGCGGGTCGCATAAACCTCGTTCATTACGGGATTGTCGTCTTGCTTATTCATCAAGATCCTCCTTAAGGTAATTCTCGGGTGTTACGATGGCCGGACAGCGATATCCGGCTTTTGTCACTACCGCTACTGTCTTTGGAAGCGTAAACCGATTGGCCATGTGTCTGCAATTCCACGTCAGAAGAACATCCATTTCATGTATGGCTGCGGTGGCAATATGATAGGCGTCTGTTACTTCGTCTTCAGGAACAGCATGTGCTGCAAGCAGTGCTTGAGCGAGATTGACTACATCCTCGGAGGAGCCATCCAGTTCGTTCGACCCTTTCAGTGCTGTTAGGCGAAGATCTGATTGCTCCTTATCACCACGCGACGCTTCAGTTACTACGTGTTCGGAAATATACACATCACATTTCGATTTCTCTTGCTCCCACCATTTCCGCGTCCAGGCCTGTTTAACGGCATGATCTGGATTACTGGATGGCACGGAGACCAACCAACTCCAAAACGAGGTCTCGCAATAGACCTTCAGTTTTCCTTTTGAACCAGATGTTGCCATTTCTTTACCTCGCTTTCTGTTTCAGGGCATAGCGTCCCTAACAAAAGAGCAGGGGTATGATACCAAAATTCGTGCCAAAAGTCAATGGGGCGGAGACGGTTTTGGGTGCGATATGCGAGCAAAATGCGCAGAAATGCCAATGTTTTGCGCGGTTCGCGGGTTGACGCAATGGCTTGACAATGTAATCCATCACTCGCGTTGGCGACTGTCGGCCTATGGGTGGGCGGAAATTATGGTAAAATATGCGGCATGGATGTTTCTACGCAAGACAGGCTCGCCGCCGCATTTGCCGAACACAGGCAAAGGCTGACCGCGCTTGCAACGAAAAAGCTCAATCCAATTCTCCTGAAGAGGATGAGCGAGGAGGATGTCTTGTCGGAAGCATACGTCAACGCGGCAAAGCGGCTGGACTATTTCGCCGCCCGTGACGACGTGCCGATTTACTACAAGCTGCGGACAATTCTTCTTCAGACTATATGCGACATCGAGCGTCGCCACCTTCAAGCGCAGGGACGCGACGCCTATAAAGAGTTAAGAGTTGAGAGTGGTGAGTTTGGAGTTGATGACGGCGGTTCTGACGGCGACGTGTGCGTAGGAGAGCTACCGGCCGACATCACATCGCCCGCATCCCGCGTGGACAGGGACGAACGCCATGCGATTCTCCGCCGCGCACTTGCCGCAATGCCGGAGAACGACCGCGCAATCCTCGTCATGCGCCACTTCGACGGCATGGGCAACGCCGAATGCGCCGCTGCGCTCGGCGTGTCGGAAAAGGCCGCGTCCATCCGCTATGTGCGCGCCTTGGAGCGGCTGGAGAAGAAGCTCATGGAGGTCTCATGCTTCAGGAAGAAC
>JAFYQC010000031.1 GCA_017547265.1 Kiritimatiellia bacterium
ACATCGAATATTCACTCACCGTGGGACGGACTGTCGTCGGTGCTGATGGTCAGGTCATGCTGGAGACGGAGGGCCACACAAACATCGTCGTGAGGTTGACTGCTCCAGAAGAGCCGGGGGAGATGGGCGTCGCATATCGTGTGAAGGGCTTGGGAGAGGCGCATCATGAGAGAATAATCCTGCCAGTTCGCCCAGCCGTCGCCTGGGTCGAGACTGCTGGTGTGAAAAGGGGTCAGGGGTCAGAGGTCAGGAGTCAGGGGTCAGGGGTCAGTAGTAAGGGGTCAGGAGTCAGGAGTTGGAGTTCAGAGTTGGAGTTGGAGAAAGGAGAGGGAGATTCAAGTTGTAGTCAGGGGCCAGGGATTGGGAGTCCATTTGAGAAATATAGCGAGAAAGTCTATGATACTCCTCTCGGTGGATACGAGGCGGCGCTACGCTGGCTCGCGGAATATCCGCATGGCTGCCTTGAGCAGACTTCCTCGCGCATGTTCCCGCTTATCGGCGCGGGCGGAATTCTCACCTCCGTCTCGCCTGCGGGGCCTGATGTTGTAGCTTCTGGCGTCAGGCGCGTCGAGTCGATGGTGAGGTCTGTCGACTTCGTGATGTGGCCCGATTGCACCTACGCGCCGTGGGATCGCGAAGTGTCGCTCTACGCCGCGCACTTCCTCGTCGAAGCGGAGAAGAACGGTTATGCGCTCAACCGCCTCGCGCGTGACCGCGTCTTCAGCTTCCTGAAGCGCTGGGCGATGTCGACGAACGACACGGTGTCGGCCTACGCTTGCCACACGCTTGCGCTCGCCGGTAATCCTGAGAAGGATCGCATGCTGCGGCTCTACGACGCGTCGACCAACTTGACGCTTCTTTCGCGCTCGCGTCTCGCCCGCGCATTCGCCCTGACAGGCGACAGGCGTCGCGCAGAGACGCTGCTTGCTGCGAATGTCGTGCCGTCGTCGGTGAAGGATGCTTCGTTCACCGTCCTTGCGCTTCTCGAGATCGACCCAGACGATTCGCGCATTCTTCCGCTCGTCGCCTATCTCGACGGACAGCGCGACCGCGAGCGGCTTTCTTGGGGGACGACGGGCGACAACGCGCATGCGCTTCTTGCGATAGGCGCGTACTACCGCCACCATCCCGCGAAGAGCGGCGAGAAGTTCGTCGTGTGGCACAAGCTCTCGCTCCCAAAACCAAAGGATGTAAAGGACGAGTCGCGCGGCATTTCCATTGTGCGTCGCTACCTTACGCCCGAAGGCGGAGAGGCGGATCTCTCGAAACTCTCGCTCGGCGAGATGCTAATAGCGGAGCTTGCGATCAAGGTCGACGACACGCGCGAGCTTTCCGACCTTGTTATCGAAGACCTCTTCCCCGCCTGCTTAGAACCAGTGCATGGTGGGCTTGTCCCGAAGCGAGCGAATGCGGAGCCATCGGATTCGCGCGGAGCGAACGAAGGGACGAGCGCCCATGCACTGGTTCAGGATAGATGGGTGATGCGGTCGGACGCTCGCGACGACAGGATGCTCGTCTTCTCCAAGAAGTTCACGCTTGCGAAGGGCGAAGAGGCGACCTTCCGCTATCCGGTGCGCGTTGTCTCGGCTGGAAATTACATTCTTCCCGGCCCAAGTGTCGAGGCGATGTACCATCCAGATCTTCACGCCCGCCGCGCCCCAGATCGCATTTCCGTGAAGAGATGAGTTGGAGTTCAGAGTTGGAGTTGGAGTTTTTTTGACTCGTGCTTTAACACAACCGTCATCTTCTCCTACGCATACTACACGTTCTACACGGCTAAAACCCGAACTAATAAAACTTCAATTCCACTCTCCAACTCCAACTCCACTCTCCAACTTCTCTTACACGTACTACATGTTCTACACGGCTAAAACCCGAACCAAAAAAAACTTCAATTCCACTCTCCAACTCCAACTCCAATCTCCAACTTCTCTTACGCAGCTGTAGTCGGTGCTGCGTCTTGCCATGCGCAAATTTGGTATAATAGGCGCATCATGTTCATCAATCTTGACAGACCGCTTGTCGTGTTCGACCTCGAGACGACAGGGCTATTCCCGAAGCGCGACCGAATCATCGAGCTCGGCGCGATAAAGGTGATGCCCGACGGCACCGAGGAGGAGCGCTGCTGGCTGCTCAATCCCGGCATCCCGATTCCCAAGGAGTCCACCGACGTTCACGGCATAGCCGACGAGGACGTGAAGGACTGCCCGACCTTTGCTGACAAGGCCGACGAAATCTACGCGTTCTTCGATGGGTGCGACCTCTCCGGCTTCAATTCCGACCGCTACGACATCCCGTGTCTCGAAGAGGAGTTTGCCCGCGTCGGCAAGAACTTCGGCGTTTCTTCGCGCCGCTGCATCGACGTCCAGCGAATCTACCACAAGATGGAGCCGCGCGACCTTACCGCCGCCGTACGCTTCTACCTTGGCCGCGACCACACAGGCGCGCATGGCGCAGAGATGGACACGCGCGCGACGCTCGAGGTCTTGAAGGCGCAGATGGCGAAGTACCCGAGTCTCCCGCAGTCTTCCGCGGAAATGGCCGAGCTCCTCTCGCCGCGCGATCCGAACGTCATCGGCCGCAACCGCGAGCTCATGTGGCGCGATGGAGAGCTTTTCGTCAACTTCGGCAAGAAGAAGGGCGAGAAGCTTCGCGACCTCCTGTTCCGCGAACAGAACTTCCTCAAGTGGATCCTGAAGGGCGACTTCGACACCGAGGTCAAGGCAGTGGTCCGCGACCTGCTTGAACATGGACGGCTTCCCGCCCCCCCCGCAGCAAAATGACGGAAGGGGCGTTCTTCCAGGACATAGCGCTCGTCATGGCCGTAGCCGGCCTTGTGGCGGCGCTCTTCTCGCGCATGAGGTGGCCGAAGGTCCTCGGCTACATCGGCGCGGGCGTCCTGTTGAACGGCCACACCTGGGGCGGGAGTCTCTTTGCAGACCCAGGTTCCATAAGCACGATCGCGCAGCTCGGCGTCGTGTTCCTCATGTTCTCAATGGGGCTTTCGTTCTCCGCGAAGGACATGAAGAAGGTGCGCGGCGTCGCTGTTCCCTCGGCGGCAGTCGACACGATCGTGATGATCTGGCTCGGCTACACCGTAGGCACGCGCGTCTTCGGCTGGTCGCCGGTCCAGTCTGCGTTCCTCGGTGTTGCGATATGCGATTCGGCAACGACGCTTCTCGCAAAAGTCATCGACGAGGCGGGCTGGAGCTCAAGGCCGTTTGCCAAGTATGTCCTCGGCACGTCGCTTTGCGAAGACATAATCTGCGTAGGCGCAATCGCCGTCGTGACTGGGCTTGCGAATGGCGGCCGCATGTCTGCCGGCGCATTCGCCGCGTCTCTCGGCTGGCTCGCCGTCTTTTTCCTCGCGGTCCTCGTCATCGGGCTCGTCCACGTGCCGCGTCTTCTCGTCTCGGTTTCGTCGCGGAAGGACGACGAGGCGCTTGCCCTCACGATCCTCGGTGTCTGCTTCTTCGTTTCGTTCCTCGCCTACCGCTTCAACTTCTCCCTTGCGCTCGGGGCGTTTCTCGTCGGCGTCATCGGCGCGTCGAGCGACGTGCGCGAGCGGCTTTCGTCGCTCGTCGGGCCGCTCAAGTCGATGTTCTCCGCGATGTTCTTCGTCTCGATCGGCCTCATCGTCGACCCCGCCGCGCTCTGGGCGAACGCCGGCGCGATTCTCGTCGTCTCTCTCGTCATCGTTCTTGGCAAGCTCTTCAACAACGCCTTCGCCTCCCTCCTCTCCGGCGCGGACGTCAAGACTGCGGTGCAGAACGGCTTTTCGCTCGCGCAGATAGGCGAGTTCGCGCTGATGGTGGCGATCCTCTACGCGCAGCTCGTCGACGATCCCTCGAACCCGATGTTCTCGATCGCCGTCGGCGCGTCGCTTCTGACGACTCTCCTGAATCCGCTGATGATCCGCATGTCCGACCGTGCAGGAGACTTTGCTGAGCGCGCCATGCCGAGTCGCTTTAGGTCCGTTCACGAGGCGTATCGCGCGTGGCTCGCCAAGATCGGAGCGGCCGAAGGTTCGCCCGCGTTCCGCAAGCTGAAAGCCGAGGCGTTTCGCCTTGGCGTGTATGCAGTCCTGATGATTGCCGTCGCGACTATGTGCACTCTGCTTACGCACGTCAACTACAACGGAGTCTCGCCATTCTTTGCGTCTTACGCCCATGCATTTTTCTTCGTGCTTGCGCACCTTCTTTGCCTGCCGCTTCTGCCGCTTGGCGTCTCGGCTTCGCGCGGTCTCGCTGACGCTGTTTGCGTGATGCTCTGCGGCGAGGGCGCATCGCGGTGGCAAGTCTCCGTCCAGCAGGTCGTCCGCGCCGTAGTCTCCTTGGCGGTGCTGGCGTTCCTGTTCATTGAGTGGGCGATGGTGTCAGTCTCCATTGCGCCAAGGGGCCCGATGCTCTGGGTCGGCATCGGCGTCATTGTACTCGTCGGGATCATCGGCTGGCGCCGATTCGTCAAGGCGGGCTCTCGTGCGACGAAGCGCTTCCACGACGCGCTTACCGCCGAGGAGCGGCGTGAGAGTCTTGCGCGGACGATGGAGCTTGCCGTGCCGGACGGCGTGGAAATCGCGCTGCCCGCGACTTCGCCCGCAATTGGCGGCACAGTCGTATCGCTTAACATCCGCGCGAAGACCGGCGCTTCTGTCGTTTCCGTTGTGCGCGGCGGTGTGGTTGTGCGCAACGTGGGTCCTGAGTGGGAGTTTAGTGGCGGCGACACAATCGTCGCGCTTGGCGACCATGCGCAGATTGCCGCGTTAAAGGACCTTTTGGGGGTGACGTCGTGAAGAAAGCTATCCTTGCATCGCTGGCCGTCCTTCTCGTGCTTCTCACCGTCGGCTTGCAGTTCGCGCTGCGCGCCGCGCGGCCTGCTTCTGCGCCCGCGATGACGGAAGGCGCGCTCGCAGCTTTCGGCGGGATTCGCTCCATCATCGCGGAAGTCGTGTGGTTCCGCGCCGACCGGCTGCAGGACGAAGGGCGGTACGTCGAACTCGCGCAGCTCGCCTCGACGCTCTCGTATCTTGAGCCGCACACGCCCGAGGTGTGGAGCTACGCGGCCTGGAACCTCGCCTACAACATCTCCATAATGATGCCGACGTACGAGGACCGCTGGCGCTGGGTCTACGCCGCGATCTGCCTCATCAGGGACAAGGGGCTCGTGCTCAATCCGACGGAGAGCGAGCTCTACCGCGAGCTCGCCTGGCTCTTCGAGCTGAAGCTCGGCACGACTCTCGACATGGCCTCCCCGGTCTACCGCGAGAAGTGGCGCGAGACGGTCGAGGACGTCGCGCGGCGCAACGCCTGGGAAGAGCTGAGGATGGACAAGAAGGTGATGGACGAGGTGACCAAGGCCTACGGGATATCCGACGTCGCAGACCCCATGTATTCCGCGGTCTACTGGGCGCACATCGGCCGCGTCGTCTCGAAGAAGAAGGAGGACGTCGCGTTCCTGAACGAGATCATCCGCCAGTCGCGCGCCATCTACCGCCGATCCCATCGCAACGAGCCTTGATTTTATGGTATAATACGGACATGATTACATTGGTTATCGCAATCGCCGTCGCATTCGGCGGCTTCTCGGCGGCGCACTACACCGCGGATCTCGGCATTGGGTGGAGCATTTTCCTCGGTCTCGTTGCGTTCGGCGTGTTCCAGGCTGCGTTCGGCTTTTTCATCCAGCGCAAGGTCAAGGCCGACATGGCGAAGGTGCAGGGCATACTGGAAGGCGGGCAGAAACGGCTTCAGCAGAAGATGCAGCGCTGGCAGATGCGCCCCCCGGGGTCGATCCAGGCGGCGCAGAAGGAAATAGCCGACGATACGCGCGTTTTCGTGAAGGAGGCGCTTGCCGAGACTGAGAACCTTCGCAAGTACCGCCTGTGGGTCCCGATGATCGAGCGCCAGATGGCGACCGCGCAGCTCCAGCTCAACTGGATGATCAAGGACTTCAAGCGCGTCGACGAGCTTATGCCGAAGGCGATGTTCCTCGACCCGACTACCGTCGCCATAAAGCTCGCCCGCCAGCAGATGCGCGGCGAGGAGATCGCGGCGATGGAGAAGACCTACCGCAAGGGCGTTCGGCGCCTGCGCTACAACCAGAACGTCCTTCTCGCCGCGACGTGGAGCTGGATCCTCGTCAACCGCGGCAAGGTCGACGAGGCGTTCAAGGCGCTCACGGAGGCGCTCAAGAACTCCGACGACGCGACCTTGAAGCGCAACCACGAGTGCCTCATGAACAACAAGGTCGCCCACTTCAACAACTCTGGGATCGGCGACCAGTGGTATTCTCTTTTCCTCGAAGAGCCAAAAGTAAAGATGCAGCGTCCGCGTTCGGTCTACCGCTGAAGGCGGGCCGTCCGTAAATCAAAAAAGGAGTCAGGTTATGGTGTTTCGCAATGCGTTTTTCGTAGCGGCCGCCTGCGCGGTTTTCGCCGCGGATGGGGCGGTCAAATATGTGGACTCGTTCGACCTTTCGGGGGCGACGTGTGGACTCGGCAAGCGGATTCAGCCGCTCAAGTCCGTCGACGGCCACGAGCTGACGGCGTCGAGCAACGTCTACGCCCGTGGCTTCGGCACGCGGCCCGAAAGCGCGATTCTCTTTCGCGCGGACGGCAAGGTCGAGTCCTTCGACGTGCTTGTCGCCCTCGACGACGACGCGGCGAAGGCTGGCTCCGGCAAGAGCTACGGCAAGCCGACGGTGCGGTTCAGGGTCTGGGCCGACGGCCGCGTCGCCTGGTCGTCTGGAAATCTCAAGCTCGGACAGCAGCCGGTCGAGGCGCACGTCAGTCTCGTCGGCGCGCGGGAGATCGTCCTCGAGACGACGGGCGGCGGCGAATGGGCGGCGTTCGACGCCGCGAACGCGGACTGGCTTGACGCGCGCTTCACGTGCGCCGAGGACGCGAAACTCGAGGTCGTGAAGGATCCGTCGCTCGTCGTGCAGCTCGGCATCCTGACGCCGCCGGAAAAGGCGGAGCCGCAGATCAACGGCGCGGACATCTGGGGCGTGAGGCCCGGCCATCCCGT
>JAFYQC010000003.1 GCA_017547265.1 Kiritimatiellia bacterium
ACCTGGTACTGGATCGTCTGCACGCCCTTCTGGATCTCCTTGCGGACGCGGCGCTCGACGATCTTCTCGAAATCGGCCTTGGTCATCTTGACGCCGGCGAGCTTGCACTCGGCCTTCAGCTCGTCCTGTATCGCCTTGCGCGAGATGTCGACGAACGGCGCGAGGTGCGTCAGCGAAATGGACTGGCCGCCGTACTGGTTCGAGGCGACCTGCGCGATGATCTGCGTCGCGATGTTGCAGGCGGTGGAGAAGCTCTTCGGCTTCTCGATCATCGTCTCGGAAATCACGGTGCCGTTCTGCAGCATGTCCTCGAGGTTCACGAGGTCGCAGTTGTGCATGTGCTGCGCGTAGTAGTCCATGTCGTGGAAGTGGATGATGCCTTCCTTGTGCGCCTGGACGACGTCTGCCGGGAGAAGAAGGCGCGCGGAGACGTCCTTCGAGACCTCGCCCGCCATGTAGTCGCGCTGCACGGCGTTGATCGTCGGGTTCTTATTGGAGTTCTCCTGCTTCACGTCCTCGTTGTTGCACTCGATCAGCGACAGCACCTGGTCGTCGGTCGTGTTGGACTTGCGCTTGAGCTCCTGCTTGTAGCGGTAGACGATGTAGCGCTTCGCAATCTCCCTCGCGCCAAACTCCATCAACTTCGTCTCGACGATGTCCTGAATCTCCTCGACGTGCATCGCACGATCGCGAGCCGCGCACACGCCCGCGACCTCCTCCGCGATGAGCTTGATACGACCTTCCGAAAGCGCATCCTTATAGTCAACGGCCTGCGATGCCTTGCGAATTGCGTTCTCAATCTTCGTGATATCGAACGGAACTTCCTGTCCGCTGCGCTTGGTGATCTTCATCTCTTTCATCTTCATCGTCTGATCGCCTCTCCTTAGTGTTTGGACTTTGTTGTGAATTAGTTTTCACTACTCTTGGTAGTTCGGTTGAGTATGATACACTAAATATTGTGCCCTGACAAGGGTAAACTTATAAAATTTTGTCAACAGGTTGTGGACAGCCTGTTGGCGAAACACAATTTCTTGGGGATTTTGGGGAATTTTTAGAATCTGGGCAGTTTCGCAAGCGATTCTACCCTGCCCTCGGGCTCAAATCGCATGCGCCAGACGTGCCCGTGGAGGTCGCGGAGCTCGCGGAGACGCCGCTCGTCGCGCCTATGGCACGAACATTCGAGCAGGAGCGCCGCGTAGGAAATCTCCTTCGCCCAGTCGCTACGGTCAAGCCAGCGCTCAAGCGCGATTCTCACGCCGCGCGCGATTGCCGAGACGTCGTCGAGCACGAACTGCGTGATCCCAGGGTGGCGCGAGTAGCCAACGTCGCCCGCGAGTATGTTGAAATACTCGGAAGAGTCGGGCTTTACCGCGCCGCCACGAAGGTAGAGCGTGCCGAGTTTCTGAAGAAGCCCTCCTACAGGGATATCCATCACCGAACAGAGGTCTTTTTCCAGATCCATCTTTGCCGCAACGCGACCGGCGGTCATCATGTTGCCCGCCAGGATAATCGCGGGGAGCGACACGCAGAGAGGATGCCATGCGTATCCGTCTGAAAAGTCCGTCACGACGAAGCGCGTCGCATTGCACTTTGAGCCCGTGGCCTCTGCGCGCTCCATCGCCTCGCGCATCTCCTCGATGCGCCCACAGAGCGAGCGAGCGGCAAACGTCGGCGCGACCACTGTCTTTGCGTCCGCCTCGATCTCGCGGCGAAAGTCTTCGCCAACGACCTTGAAGCCGATTCCCTGCATGCGGCAATAGGCCTCGGTCTTCGTCGTTTCAAGAGGCGCTTCCCTATCCTTCGCCGTGTCGTACAGATAGAATTCGTTGTAGCCGAAGCGCGCAAGCACGTCAACGAGCTCCTGCATCGTCCGCCGGTTTGGGCACCGGTCGGTCACGTCCAGGAGGTAGACCCTCGAATCAAATCCATACGCGCTTCTCATGGGGAGACAGGCGGGCGGAGACGCGAGGCGTCAGTGGACGAAGAGGATCTCGCGGTATTTCGGAAGCGGCCAGCGCGAATCGTCGACGAGACTTTCGAGACGGTCGACGGTGCGGCGGAGGTCGTTCATCGCGACGATCTGCGACTCGTGGCGCTTGCGGGCAAGGGCCTTCTCGAGACGGTCGCACTTTACGTGCAAATCGTCGAGGCCGGCGCCAAGCTTGGACGAAAGCGCAGTAAGACCGCGCACGCCGTACTTGAGTCCGTCGGCCTTGGCCTGGCCAAGCGCCGTTGCAAGACGGGAGAACTCGTCCGCGACAACGGGGCGTATCATCGAACGCGCGATCTCGAGCGAAATCGACGCCTCGATGCGAATGCGGCGGTGGTAGTCTTCCATGCCGATCTCCCAGCGGGAGAGCATCTCGCTTTTCGAGAGAACGCCATACTTCTCGAAGAGAGCGACGTTGAGCGGATCCTTAAGCGGCGCAAGCGCGGCCATCGTGTCGCGCAAGTTGGGAAGACCTCTCTTCGCGGCCTCCTTAGGCCACGCGGCGGAATAGCCGTCACCAGAGAACACGACGCGCCTGTGCGCCTTGACGAGACGCTGCAGGAGCTTCTGGAGATTCTCGTTGAAGTCACCCTTCATCGCCTCGAGCTTGTCGCAGATCGCATCGATCGACTCTGCGACGATGGTGTTCAGAACCATCTGGCTCTGCGCGCAGTTCTGCGACGAGCCGGGAGCGCGGAACTCGAACTTGTTGCCGGTGAACGCAAACGGCGAAGTGCGGTTGCGGTCGGTCGTGTCCTTGGGGAGTGCAGGGAGCGTATCGACTCCGACACGGAGCTTCCCGCCCTTCCCGCCGCGGCGCATTTGCCGCGTTCCACTCTCTATCGAGTCGAGGACGGCGTTCAGCTCGTCGCCGAGGAAGATCGAGATAATCGCAGGCGGCGCCTCGTTCGCGCCAAGACGGTGGTCGTTGCCAGCGCCGGCAGTGGACATGCGGAGAATGTCGGCGTGCTTGTCGATCGCGCGGATGACGGCGAGGAGCACCGTGAGGAAGATCGCGTTCTCGCGCGGGTTCGCGCCAGGCGTAAGGAGATTGCGTCCGCCATAGGCGACCGACCAGTTGCAGTGCTTGCCAGATCCGTTGACGCCCTTGAAAGGCTTCTCGTGAAGAAGGCACACAAGCCCGTTGCTCTCGGCCGTCTGGCGGAGAACTTCCATGATGAGCAGGTTGTGGTCGACGGCGAGGTTAAGGTCCTCGTACATCGGCGCGAGCTCAAACTGCGCTGGCGCGACTTCGTTGTGGCGCGTCTTCGCGGGGATTCCGAGCTGCCAAAGGCGCTGCTCGACCTCTGTCATGAACTTCAGGACGCGCGGCTTGATCGCGCCGAAGTAATGGTCGTCAAGCTGCTGGTGCTTCGCGGGCGCAGCGCCAAAGACGGTGCGGCCCGTCTGCAGAAGGTCGGGGCGCCTCATGTAAAAGCGCCTGTCGACAAGGAAATACTCCTGCTCGGCGCCAAGCGTGACCTCGACATGCGCCTTCGGCTGGGAGAACTTCGCCATCAGCCGCTCCATCGCGCGGGTGAGCGCCTGGAGCGAGCGGAGAAGCGGGGTCTTCATGTCGAGCGTGTCGCCAGTGAACGAGCAGAACGCCGTCGGTATGCACAAGGTCGCGCCGTTCTCGTGGCGCTTCACAAAAGCTGGGGAAGTCGGATCCCACGCCGTGTAGCCGCGCGCCTCGAAAGTCGACCTGAGGCCGCCCGAGGGGAACGAACTCGCGTCCGCCTCGCCGCCGATCAGGTTCTTGCCGGAGAAACGCTGCACCGCCTGCGCGGGGCCGGTCGGCTCGAGGAAGGCATCGTGCTTCTCGGCCGTGCCGCCGGTGAGCGGCTGGAACCAGTGGGTGAAGTGGGTCGCGCCCTTCCCGACGGCCCAGTCCTTCATGCCCGCGGCGACCGCGTCCGCGATGGACGGATCAAGGGGCTTGCCGTCACGCATCGTCGCAAGCAGCTTGGCCGCGACGGTCTTTGGCAGGAAGGCGCGTATCGCCTTCTCCGAAAAGACATCCTCGCCGTAGTCCTTCATCACTGTGTCCTTCATCGTTTTACTCCTCGACAATGTCCGCAGAAAGGTCGTACACCGCCGACTCCGGCAGCACAAAAACGGCATCCGACGCGCCGACGGTCGCAAAGCACCCGCCATCGGTCGCATCGCCGACAAGAATGTTGCGCCTTATCGCGTCCTCGCGTTCAAGATCTATCGCAACGGTAAGCCGCGGCTTGTCCAGCCCATAGCCGCCGAGATCGTCCGCCGACACCTTGAGCTTCACGATCCTCCCGGCCTCAAGCGGATTCACCACGCCGAGGACGCGCGTTATGCCGCCTTCGGACACGGTGCCGGAAACGGAAGACGCCTCGACGCTCCATGCGCGCCTGTCGCGGTCATAGGCAACCGACTTCATCTTGTTCGTGTTGGTACCAGTGACGGAAAGCCGCCTTACGGAAGCGGGGTCTATCTTCAGTATCTCGAGACTGCGGAGATTCTCGAGACGGAAATGCGTGCCAAGCGACCCGCGGGCCACATGCACCTTGCGCTCGTCGGCGGAAATCGAGACCTCCACACCCTTCTCGTCTGCATCGCCGCCGCGGAGCGCAAGCACGGCCGACACAAGCGACTCGACGGCCGTAAGCGACGCAGGCGCGGAAATGGGCGAATCCATGCGCCACGAGCCGTCGTCGTTCTTAGCCAGCATGCAAGTGACTCCACCATCAACGATCGAAATGCCGTTGACCTGCGAGGCCTCGTACGGGAAGAGTCGCGTGTCGGCAAACGCGGAATTGCCAAGCGATGCCATGTCCTTCAAAGACCCGTCGACGGTGACTATCGCAGAGCCGTTGTGGACGAGAGCATAAACGCGGCCTTCGCCGGCATCGGAACCGAAAGATATACGCCTGTCCGAACCGTCCGTGCCCTTCAGCGTCAGCGTGACTGCGTTCTCGGCGCCAAGGCCGTAGCCGGCGAGAAGCGCGCCCGACACCTCTGCAACCTCGTTGGAGCCGCCGATGGGCCACACGAAATCATAGGCGCTCGCAGACATCACGTCGGTAAGGAGCTTCTTGATCTTCGGCGCTGACGCAGGACCCTCGGTCGGCTGTACCATGGCCCAGCCGTCGCCGTCTCTCTTGAAGCGCATGAACTCACCGGTACCGCGCTTCACGTCGAACGAAGCGACCGATTCCTCGCCGGAGGTAAACAGCGTGCGGCGGCGAAAACCAGACGCCGGCACGTCAACGGCGGCAAAAGTGTTCGAAGGAACGACAAACACCGCGTGGACGCCTTCTATCGCCGCATAAACTCCAGACGCCGAAGGCGTGGCAGTGCCAAAGGAAATCGAAGTATCGGTGTCGCCCGCCCTCACGCGCACGCGAAGGCGCGGATTGTCGAGACCGAAGTCGGCGCGCGTTCTGCCGAGCTTCAAAAGCTCCTGGTCGCCGAGCGAGTCGTCCAGCGGCGCATACGCGAGCGCGTCGAGAAGCTTCAGCACGACGGATTCGTCTACGCTGCCGGGAAACGGCTCGACGAGACGCCAGCTGCCGGTGTGCGTAAGGACAGACTCGACAGCGCCGTCGCGCGATATCTCCACGAGCGAAACGGCATCGTCGGGAACTGTCAGCAGACTCCTGCGCTGCACAATCGCAGTTTCCGGCGTGTCGTTGAACGAGAGGAAGAAGTTCGCCGCGACGAGCAGCGAAATGCCCGCAAGAAGCCAGACGATTATACGCATGTTCTTCATGCGCGACGCCTCCTTCTGGCGGCGACCGCCATCAGCAGCAGGAACACGACGAACGGAACGGCGCCGGCGATTACGGCGGCAAAGTGTATCCGCGCGGCGCGGTCAAGCCCTGTCGTCAGCACGTTCGTCTCGGCTCCGCTCGCGACCGACGCGTCCGTTCCCGAGAGATACGCGACGCAGTTCAGGAAGAAGTCGCGGTTGGCGTTGGCGCGCGCCGCGAGCTGGCCGTTCATGACGAAGCCAGCGTCGCCTATCGCCACTATGCGCATCGGGCGTATCGAAAGATCTGCGCCAGCTCCCACGCCGCGCTCAACCGCGGCCGCGACAACAGCGGTGCCAGCTTTCGCGAGCGGAGTAAACTCTATGCGGTCGGCGCCTGTTCCCGTTTCCGCGGCGGCGGACGGCATGAAGCCGACAGGCCGCTCGAGGACGATGCGAGAGCCCTGCAGCGGCTTCGAAATCGCGTGTTCGGAAAACTCTCCGACGATGAGGTCGGTTCCCGAAAGAGACTTTGCGCCGGTCGTCGTCACCAAAGAGGGCCTGAGACCCCAGCCAGGGAGCAGCGAAGCGACGCCGCCAGAATCTGCCGTCGCGAGAAGGACGAGAAGACGACCGCCTGCGCGGAGATACGAGTCGATGCGGCCTGCCTCTGCGCGGGAGAAGTCTTCCTTCGCGCCGGCGATGACTATGAGAGCGCAGTCGGACGGAATCTGCGCATCGCCCGCGAGGTCAATCGGCATGTTCCTGTACCCTTCGCGCGAAAGGTCGCGCGCTATGTCGCTCATTCCGAAGGTGCCGTATTCCTCGCTAGCCGCCTCGCCATGCCCGACGGTCCAGTAGACGTTGCGCCTCTGCGGCGGCATCGTGAGACTCTGTATGGACGACGCGCATATCCGCTCGCCGTATCCCTCGGCAAGCGGAAGGATGACGGTGCGGCGACCCTTCTCGAAGACGAGACTGCCCTCGGCAGCGCCGATGCGCACGAGCCGTTCGGCGGGGCCGAGATCCCACATGGGGTCGACAAAGCGGAGGTCGATCTTGAGCCCGCCGAGCGACGCCGACTCGCGCTGGAGACGGCGGAGGAAGCGCCCGATCGGGCGGAAGCGCACATCCTTGCGGGGAAGGAAGCATGTCACCGTCATTTCGCCCTGGGCCGAAGAAAGTATGCCGCGCGTTCTGCCGGAGAACTCGGTCTCGAGGTTCCCGACGGGCAGGTCAAGCTTCGAGTCGAGACGGTTCACGAGTTCGACGACGAGACCCGAGAAGACGCCGGCGAGGACTATCGCAAAGGCGGTGGAAATCCGCAGCGCGCGGCCGCCGCGGCCGCAGTAGCGGTACATAGCGACGTTCTTCGAGGCGACGAAGAGGAAGAACGACGAAAGGACGAGATACGAAATAACGGTCCCCGACGAGAAAAGACCTGAGGACATGTCGATCACATGCGCGTCGAGAATCATCTCCCCGAACGCCGTCCTGCCCTGCGGGGCCCAGGCGAGAAGCGCGGCCCATCCGCCGCGGGGGATGCCGATCAGAAGAAGGAGCGACGCACACGCCGCCGCCGCCGCATGGCGGAATATCGAGCTCATCGCGACCGAGACCGCGCACCAGAGGACGCTCTGGAGCATAAGCGCAAGAAACGCGGGGCAGAAGCCGAGAACGCCGACGCCCGCGAGCGCAGACGGCGCATATACGCGCAGCGCGACTACGGTCGAGGCAAACGAGAGGAACGTTGAAACCACAACCATCGAAAAGACGCCGAGGAACTTGCCGAGCGTAAATTCGCGCTCCCTCACCGGAGTAGTAAGAAGAAGTTCTACGCGCCCCGACTGCAGCTCGTCGCTCCATACGTCCATCGCAAAGAACGCCGCGAGCGCGGGGAGGAACGGAGAGACGCTCGCCGCCCAGACGGAAGCGACCGAGAGACTGGCGCCTTCGGCCGCATCGAGTTTGAACGCGAAGAGAGCCGCCGTAGCCGCGAGGAAGCCGCCTGCGGCAAACGCCGTAGAGTAGAGGCTGCGCGCACGCCCGATGGTGCGCCTCCAAGTGACGCGCACCGGACTCATGAGATGCTCCCCTTAAGCGCCGCGGCAATACGGCCGCGAATGGAACTCCTATCGACGCCAACAGCCGACACGGACGCGGAAATCACGCCGTCCCTGAGAATGAAAAACCTCGTCGCCCACTTTGCGAGATCATCAAGCTCGT
>JAFYQC010000032.1 GCA_017547265.1 Kiritimatiellia bacterium
CAGTTTCTGGGCCCAAGCCCGCAAACGACGCGCCAGTTCACGACGCAACAGCAGGGTCGAGCCGCTACGAACGCCGCACAGAACCAGGCGATAGCGCAAGCCGCGCGACAGCGGCAGGCGCAACAGCAGGCGCAGGCGCGGCGGGCGCAACTGCGACCTCGGCGGAGAGCTTGCCCGTGGCCTTTAGTTCGCGCACTGCCTTCATCAATTCCTCGACAGTCGCAGTCGTCGCGATGCGCGAGGCGCGGATAAGCGTCATCTCAATAAGCGTCCTCACGCTGAGCACATAGCGCAGCTTGTCCTCTGCGTCTGCGAGCTGGTCGCAGATGCGGAAAAGGCGCCCAGGATCGACGGCTTGCGCCTGTGCTGCAAGGACCTTGATCTGGTCGGGCGTCGCCTCGAGCGACTTCGCGTTAGGGCCAAGCGCCTGCACTACGACGAGGTTTCTGAAATGACGCAGGAGCTCGCCCGTGAGACGGCGCATATTCTTGCCAGCAGAGTCGAACGCCTCGATTGAAGAGAGTATCGCGCCGACATCGCCCTTCAATATCGCGCCCGCGAGCCCTTCGAGCGCCGAGCGGCTGACGAGCCCGAAGATGCCGAGCGCGTCTTCTTCTGTCACCTTCTCGCCCTTGAACGAGACGAGCTGGTCGAGCGACGAGAGCGCGTCGCGCATACCGCCCTCGGCGCCGCGCGCAATTGCGAGAAGCGCGTCATCCTCGGCGTCGATCTTCTCGAGTTCGCACACATGGCGGAGACGCGAGACGATGTCGTTCGTCTGGATGCGACGCAAGTCGAAGCGCTGGCAGCGCGAGACGATCGTCGCGAGAACCTTGTCGCCCTCGGTCGTCGCGAAGATGAAGCGGACATGCGGCGGCGGTTCCTCGAGCGTCTTCAAAAGCGCGTTCCAGGCCGCTGTCGAAAGCATGTGGCATTCGTCGATGATGAAAATCTTGAACTTGGACGAGACCGGCTTGAACTGGACCGACTCGATTATCGGCCTCACGTCCTCGACCTTGTTGTGCGACGCGGCGTCAAGCTCCACGACATCCAGCGAGCGGCCAGCGGCGATCTCCTCGCAGTTGACACACTTCCCGCACGGCTCGACGCCGTTTGGCGAAGTGCAGTTGAGCGCCTTTGCGAAGATGCGGCTCGTCGTCGTCTTGCCGATGCCGCGAGGGCCGATGAAAAGGTATGCGTTCGCGATGCGATTCGCCTCGATCGCGTGACGAAGTGTCCTGACCACATGCTCCTGGCCGACGACATCGTCAAACGTCATCGGGCGGTACTTGAGCGGCAGGGGTATGTGCTGTTGTTCTGCCATCTCCGATATTATACCAAAACAGGCGGAAATCGGAAAATGGGGAAAATGGTCGGACCGACGAGATTTGAACTCGTGACCTTTTGCACCCCAAGCAAACGCGCTACCAGGCTGCGCTACGGTCCGACGTTATGCCAGATTTTCTTGGTAGCGGGGGCTGGATTTGAACCAACGACCTTCAGGTTATGAGCCTGACGAGCTACCAGGCTGCTCCACCCCGCAATCTGGCTTCTCCGACTGGCGGGGCTGGCGGGAGTTGAACCCACAACCCTCAGATTCGTAGTCTGATGCTCTATCCAGTTGAGCTACAGCCCCAAATCGGAAAACGAAGAATAGTATATCATTTCCCCCCTCGGAATGCAAGGGGGTCGGGCGCCTTAGTAAAACACCTTCCAGAGGAAGAGGCCGCGGGCGGGAGCCGTTTCAACGCGCGCGGTGCGCGGGGAAGCGGCCTCGAGGAGCTCTTTTACCGCCTCGGGGCGCTCGTTTCCCTTGCCGACGGTGATGAGAAAGCCCACCATGGAGCGGACCTGCTTGTAGAGAAAGCCGTCGCCGCGCACGATGAAGGTGTAGCGAGGCCCCGCCTTCTTCACCTCGAAGGAAAAGACGCTGCGGATCGTCGTCTCGAGGACGCGGTCGGGGTTCGCCGCAAAGGAGACGAAATCGTGCTTTCCGACGAAGTAAGACGCGGCCTTCTTCATCGCGGCGAGGTCAAGCGGACGGTGGCAGAAAGTCCAATATGGCGCGAGGTGCGGCGGAAGGATGTCCGCCTGGTAGAGCTGGTAGCGGTATTCCTTCCCCTTCGCGGAGAGGCGAGCGTCGAAATCCTCCTTCGCATACGACGCCTTAAGGACGCGGATCGCGTCGGGAAGCCGTGCGTTCATCGCCCGCACGAGGTTCTTCGCGGGAATCGGCTTTGTCAGGTGGAAGTGGGCGACAAAGCCCTTCGCGTGGACGCCGGCGTCTGTGCGCGACGAGCCGTAGACGCGAACGGGCGCGCCATCGAGATACGCAAGCGCCTCCTCGACGACCTGCTGGATGCCGACTGCATTTTCCTGGTACTGCCAGCCGGAATACGCCGTGCCGTCATAGGCGATGACTACCTTGTACTTCCTCAACTCACCAACTCCTCACTCGCCCACTACCTCTTGAACAGCTTCTTCATGTCGGTGAGGCGAGACTTGTCGGCAACAAGAACGGAATCGGGCGTCGTGACGACGACGAGGTTCTTGACACCGAGAAGCGAGATGCGCGCGCTGCGTGCGACGCAGATGTTGCCGTCTGCCTCAACGACCGTGCACGGCCCTTCGCGGACGTTGCCGCGCGAGTCGTGGGGGAAGTACTTGTCAAACGCAGCGAAACTGCCGACGTCGTCCCAGCCGAAGTCGCCGGGAACGACCTCGACGTTCTTCGACTTCTCCATCACGGCATAGTCGAAGCTGATTTTTGGAAGAGCGGAATAAAGCTTGGCCAGACTGCCGCCTGCAATCGCCGTGGAGCGTGAGCGAGTCCCGTCAGTCCTGTTCGTCCCGTCCGTCTCGAGTCGGGTCAAGCGCTCGAGCTCCGGCGCGTGCGCGGCAAATGCGCCGCGGAAGGTCGAGGCGCGGGCGATGAACATTCCGGCATTCCAGAGATAGCCGGCCTTGACGTACTTCTTCGCCTTCTTCGCATCGGGCTTCTCGACGAAGGTGCGCGTCTTTGGCGAGATGTAGCCGAAGCATGTCGCGGGATAGGTCGGCTTGATGCCGAGAGTGACGATAACCTGCTTGCGACGGGCGATGGCAACGGCTTTCGAGACGACCTTGCGAAACGCCTTGGGGTTCGACACCATCTGATCGCTCGAGAAAAAGCCGATAACAGGGTCAGCGTCGCTCGCTGCTAGGCCGACACCAAGCGCAACCGCGGCGCCTGTGTCGCGGCGCATCGGCTCGCCCAAGATGTTGCACTTCGGAATCTCGGGAAGCTCCCTTCTCGTCGCCGCGACGAGGTTCTTCGCCGTCACGACGAAGACATCCTTGGGCGAGACGAGGCCGTCAAGACGACTCACCGCCTGACGGATCAGGCTCGCGCCGCCAAAGACGCGCAAAAACTGCTTCGGGCGCTCGGGAGTCGAGAGCGGCCAAAACCGCTCGCCCGAACCGCCTGCGAGAATTACTGCCTTGAAAGTCAAAGTGCTCATTTACTCCCTTTGAAGTCGAGAAGGTGTCCGATGAGATAGCGGAGGCCGCGGTAGTAGAAAGCGAAATTGAACAGGTTGCGGCGGAAGAGGTGCCATAGCGCGGCGGGCTGGAGGAAGCCGCGGTATACCTTGCGAATCGCGCACTTGATCTCGTCCTCCGTGACGAGCGGCGTCTTAGTTATCGCGCGACGCATGTCGTACTCGTCCCAATCGAGCGTCGCGAGCCCGTCGTTCGCCTTTAGCTCCTTGAAGAGCGGAGTGCCGGGATAGGGAATCGTAAGCGTGCACTGCAAGGTCTTCGCCCAGCCCTTCGCAAGAAGCCGCCGCGCGAGCGCGACGGTGTTGGCGATTTCCTTCGGACCCTCCCAGGCGTGGCCGAACATGAACGTCACATGGACATCGAGCCCTGCCTCAGTCGCCCATTTCGCGCCCTTCTCGACATCCTCGACCTTGAGCGCCTTGCAGAAGCGATCGAGTGTCTCCTGATTCGCGGACTCGACGCCGAAGAGGACAAACTGGAACCCGGCCTTTCGCATGAGCTGGTAGTCGGCCAAGGCGAGCCGCCCGAAGCGCATGTTGCAGTCGATGCGGACTTTCTTGTTGAGTCCGCGCGATATCATCTCGTTGCAGAAGTCAGTGAGCCACTGCCCGACAGGGAAGGAACCAGAGTCGTCCATGATCTCCTTCACGCCGTACTTCGAGACGAGAGACTCGATTTCGTCGACAACGTCCTTCACCTTGCGGACGCGGTAGCGGGGATAGAGCGTGGTCCAGCTGCAGAAGGTGCACTTGCCGTGCCAGCAATCACGGCCCGACATGATGTAGGTGCCGGGCTTGCGGCGGAAGTTGCCGTTCTTCTCGGCGTAAAGCTCCCAATGAACGAGGTCGCGGTCTATCCAAGGGGCGTCGGCGATGGAGTCCTTCAGGGCAAACGGCTGGACGCCCTTGGGGCTGCCGGCGGCGATGAAGTCGATAAGCCCGAAATCCCAGTCGCCGCCTGGAATCACCGCCCAGACGCCGGGCTTCTCTATCGACTCCTCTGGAAGCGCCGTGACATGGTCGCCAACTAAAAGGAATTTAGGGTCATTTAGAGTCGGCTTAGGGTCTTTTAGAGTCTGGTCCGAGTCTTTTAGAGTCGACTTAGGGTCTTTTAGAGTCGCGTTGGCGTCACCTCTGAAAGACCCCATCTCAACACTATCAGACCCTAATTTGACCCTAAACGACTCTATCCATTTCCAATGACGCTTGACGACGGGCGTCTTCGTCTCGAGGACTACGAGATCTGGACGGAACTCCGAAAGCTGGGCGTCAAACGCCTCGGGCGAAAGCTCCGAGGCGATTCCATCGAGGAAGAGAACCTCGTGCCCGGCCTTCTTCAGCATCGTCGCCGCCGTCGCGGGGACGACGGGGAAGATATAGGTAGGCCGGGAGAACCACTGGAATTGGCGGTTCTGAGTGAGGAGCGCGACGCCCTTCTCGCTCTTCAGCGGCGGATAGGCTATCGCGATCCTCATTTATTTTGCAGGCGCAGGATTAGAAGCCGGGCACTGACCCCTGGCGACTAACTCCTGACTCCTAAATTACCACTTATAGCCGAGGCCGACGATGTAGCGGAAGTCGCTCGACTTGCGGCCGACGGAGGGCATGAAGTTGTAGTCCCATTCGATCTTCGCGAGGAGGTCGAAGTCCATGATGATCTTCGTCGTGAAGCCGACGTCCGCCTTGATGAGGTGGTTGTCGAAGTCGTCGACCTGCGGGAGGAACTCGAGGTTGTGGAAAGCCTCGACCTCGGGGTTCCACTTCGGGAAGTACTTGAGGTGATGCGCGTAGCGGATCGTCGCATAGCTCTTCTCGGCATCGGGATCCTTCTCCTTGTAGTCCACGCGGATCCACGCGGCGCCGAGTTCCTGGTTGAAGCTAATCGTGCCGATAGACCAAAGCGCGTCCTTCTCGAACCACTGGTAGCCAAGACCGCCGCCAAGCCTCAGACGGAAGTCGAGACCGGCGATGTCGTCCTGCTCGTAGCGGCCGTTCTCGTAGGTATAGAACGACTTGCTCCAGAAGTGGTCATGCTGGCCCTCGATCTCCCAGCGGTCGGTCGACTTCTCGCGATCGTGCTTGGACGTGCCCGTCTCGCTGTAGTAGTAGCCGAAGTTGAGGTTGACGCGATCGTCGTCCCAACGGCGGTTGAGGTTCGCTATGACCGAGGCGTTGTTCTTATAGGTGTTGCCGCGGGCACTCTCGTAGGCGACGTTAATCGAGCCGTGCCATGTTTCCGGCGGCTTCTGCTCTGGAGGAAGCGCCGCCACCTCGACCTTGTTCTCGGCGGCCGTCTCGACAAACGCGACCTTGTCGGCGGGAATCTCAACCGCACCGAGATCGTCGGAGGTGAACTTAACCTTGTCGCCGGCAACGACTGCACCGGTACCTGTCAGCACCGACCCGGACTTGAGTATCATCCTGTCGGCGAATGCGGAAGCGGCTGCAATTGCCGCGAGCGCGAATACTACTTTTTTCATTTGTATTCCTTATTTGTGGTTTGGATCTTTTACGAATGGAATCCACGGGGAGGAGTCAGAGCGCGGCGGAGGCAACGGGTCCTTCGCCTGCTCCTCAAGCGAGCGCAGGTCGAGCGAGCCGATGCCCTCGAGGTTCTTCTCCGGACGGTCGCCCGGCTCGAGCTTCTGGCCCTTCGTGTACTGACGACCGAGAACGGCGTTCTTCGGGAGCCCGGCGTCCTTGTGCGTGTTGTTCGGGTCGACAAGGCCAACCGTGACGAAGACGATGATTTCCTTCTGCTGTTTCTTGCGGGCGGAGGAGCCAAAAAGCCGAGGGCCGATCCATGGAATGTCGCGGAGGAGCGGAATGCCGTTGTCGACCTGTTCCTCAACGGTGCGAGAAAGACCGCCGATCACCGCCGTCGTGCCGCTCGCCATGGCGAACTCGGTGACGAGACGCTGGACCTCGATAACGGGGAAGCGGGCGGAAATCGTGCCGCTGTCGGCATCGGACTCCGTGCCCGACTCGACCCAGCCGTTCTGCGAGGAGATCGTCGGGACGATCGAGACGCTGATTAGCCCGTTGGTGCCGATTCTCGGCGTTACGTCAAGCGATATGCCCCAGCTGAAGAACGCCTCCTTTGCAAACATGAACTTGTCCTCGCCTGGAATCGCGGACATCTGCATGTCGAGGTCGAGGGAGTCGCTGCCGGACGTCGTCGTGCGCTTGGCCGCGATCTTGACATTCGGGTACTTTGTCGTCATGTCGACGGTCGCCTTGCGCCCTGACGAGACGATGATCTTCGGATTGGAGAATATGCGCGCATCCTGGCTGCCCTCGAGCGCGGACAGGACGACGTACATCTGGGAGAAGTCGAGAGTGCCGTTGAAGTAGGCAATGTCACCGTCGGCGTCACCGACCAGAGACGACCCGGAGAGCGTATACGACGCAGTGCCGTCCTTCAAAGTGCGCGTATAGTCCTGGACACCCTTCCCGAGGCGGTTCTTCTGGATGCCGCCACCGAGCGAAACGGAGCCCCGCATGCCGTCGAGCATTGACCAGTCGATGCCGATGTCATGGAAGACGTTGTTGGAGAGCTCGACAAAACGCGCCTCTATGTATACCTGCTTCGGCTCGACGTCGATCTCGCGGATAACCTGCTCGCACGCCTCGAGAATCAGAGCCGGCGCGGTAATCATGACTGAGTTCGACTCCGGAAACGCAATCGCCATCTTGTTGATCTTCCAGAGGACGCCGAAATCGCCGGACCAAGTGGAGTTGAGTTTCGCCGCGACATCCTCGGCGGAGGCGTGCGCGAGATGGAACGTACGCGTCGATATGCGACGGCGCGCAAGCGAGGCTTCGGCCTTCGCCTCGGCAGCCGCCTGCTCCTTCTTAAGCTCGGCACGCTCCTCGGCCGCAGCCGCGACACGAACCTCCTCGGCCGCCCTAGCAGCCGCAGCCGCAATTACAACGGCATTGGAAAGCGAAAGCTCGTCGACGTCTGGAGAAGCGACAAAATCAGCCGAAACGGGATCGGCAGGCTCGACAGAAACCGCCACAGGGTCGACAGTCTGCGCCACTACGGGGGCGACAGACTGCACAGCCGCGTCGCCACGCAGGGCGGTCGAGACGAGCAGAATCGGCAGAAAAACCAGAAAAAGTGCAGTACTTTTCATTATTGGAGACGAATTATACCACATCAGCCCCTGAAAATAAAGAATTTGCGGGCAAAAAAGTTGAGCATAAACGACACCACAACCTCGATCACGACCGCCGCGGAAGTCGTCATGCCGGCGAACTTGATGAGGGCGCTCTGGATCGCAAGCGCAATCGTCGTCGCAATCGCGGCGACGCCAAAGAACATGCCGAACTCGACATACCAGCGGAACTTGCCTGGACGGAACACGAAGGCGCGGTTCATCAGCCAACAGAAGACGTTTGCTACGACAAAGCCGACCGCGGTCGCAACGCCGGCGAGGAACCAGCGCGCATGATGCCACGGCTCGTCACCGGTGAAGACTACGCTCGGCAGCCCCAGCAGTTCAACCGCTTTGTCACTTGGCGTCAGGCACTTCAGGCATGTAGATGCCAAGGCGTAGAAGACGGTAAACTGCACAACCGTAGCCGCGACGCCAATTGCGCCGTACTTGACGAACTGTGCAAACGGTCCGCAGTCGTGCGAAAGAAAACGACGGATGAAATCTCTCACGCAAGCCCCATCTTTCCAAGATCGACGGAGAGGTCTCCAAGCGGGGCGGTGGTCTTCCACGCGCCGCGCGTGAAGTCAGGAATGTCCATCGATGCGCTGCGGTTCCTGACCGACTTCTCGCTGAGCTCGCACAGGCAGCACCAGCTTGCAAGATCGTAGACGTTCTGGTCGAGCGGGAGGCCGTTCTGCAGGCAGTAGGCGAGACGAAGGACCATCAGGAAGTCCATACCGCCATGTCCGCCCATCTTCTTCGCCATGTCGCCGGACTGCTTCCAGAGCGGGTGCATGAACTCCTTGCGGATCTCCTCGGCCTTTTCGTTCGAGAAGAACGAGTGAGCGCCTGCGCCGGGCTTGTCCTCCCACGCGATGCGGTAGGGATAGTCGCAGAGAAGCCCCTTCGTGCCGGTGATTGTGTTGATTCGGCTGTAGGGACGCGGCGAGCTCACATCGTGCTGGATCATGATCGAGCGGCCCTTCTTCGTCTTGATGAGCATCGTGTTCATGTCGCCCATCTCGACCTTGAGGTCGTGCTTCCAGTTGTCCTTGGGGAACGCGGCCTTCGCGTATGCCTCGAAGTTGAACTGGTTGGACTCGAGCGACACGAGGTAGTCGAAGCAATCGCCGCGATTGACGTCCATGTACCAGCAGATCGGGCCGAGGCCGTGGGTAGTGTACTGGTTGCCCTTGTGGGCGGTATTGTGGCGGAGGCGCCAGAAGTTCCAATACCCGCCGCCGCCACCTTGGGCATCAATCCAGTCGGCATAGTTGTAGGAGCGTAAATCATGGATGTACGCGCCCTCGGCATGAACGAGGTCGCCAAGCTTGCCAAGGCGGCAAAGGTTGAGGGCGAGCATCTCAATTTCACCGTAGCAGCAGTTTTCGAGCTGCATGCAGTGGCGCTGGAGGCGCTCGGAAGTCTCGACGAGCTCCCAGCATTCATCGACGGTGAAGGCCGCGGGAACTTCGGTCGCGACATGCTTGCCGGCGTTCATCGCGTAGAGGGCGATCGGCACGTGGAGTTCCCACGGCGTCGCGTTGTAGACGAGATCGACGTTCTCGTCGTCGCAGAGCTTCTTCCATTCCTCGGGACCGCCGGTGTAGACTTTTGGGGCGGGACGGCCAGCCCTTGCCGTCGCGTCGAGCGTGCTCTTGATGCGCGCAGCGTTAAGGTCGCAGATCGCGGTGAGTTCGCAGCCGGGGATTGCGTTGAAGCCGTTAACGCCGGCACCGCCGCGGCCGAGGCCGATTATGCCGACACGGAGCTTCTTGAACGGCTTGTCGGCGTAGGTCGCCATGGAACCGCCATCGCCAAAGCCGAAGCCCTTCGTCGTGGAGCAGCCAACGACAGCAGCCGCCGCGCCCATCCACGCCGCACCCTTGAGAAACTCCCTGCGATCTGTGTTCATGTTGTCCTCCGTTTTGATTAAAGACATTATACCATAAATCGGAAATTCGTGTGCGCGAATCCCACGGCCGCGGGGAGCAGAAACTACTGGACGATATGGAAGCGGCGAAGGAGGCCGAGGACGAATATGGCAAAGACGACAAGCGGCACCGCATAGGCGCAGTATAGCCGAAGCCACGAGGGGAAGCGCCTGCCCTCGCCGGCGTTGGCCTCGGCGAGAAACCTCTCCCAGCCCCAGCCGTAACGATGGCAGCAGAAGAACGCGAACGCGAGGGCGCCGAGGGGAAGGAAGAGGTCGCTGACGATGAAGTCCTCGAGATCGAGAACGCACGAGCCCTCGCCAAACGGCGTAAATGCCGACCAGACATTGAACCCGAGGACACACGGAAGCGAGAGAAACACGAGCGCGACGCCACAAACGCAGCAGGCGCGGCGACGGCTGAACCCCGTGTAGTCCATGACGCAGGCGACGACGTTCTCGAAGACGGCGAGAACAGTCGTAAGCGCGGCAAAACTCATAAAGAGGAAGAAAAGCGCCCCCCAGAACCGCCCGAGCGGCATCGAGTTGAAGACATTGGGCAGAGTCACGAAGACGAGCCCGGGGCCCTGCCCTGGCTCAATGCCGAACGCGAAGCACGCGGGGATTATTATGAGCCCCGCCGCGATTGCCACGCCCGTATCGAGAACGGCGACATTTACCGCCTCCCCGAGAAGCGCATGGCGACGGTCTATGTAGCTGCCAAAGATCGCCATCGACCCGATGCCGAGCGAAAGCGAGAAGAAAGACTGGTTCATCGCCTCGACTATGACGCGCACGACACCTATCTCGCGAACGTCGGCAAAGTCGGGCACGAGGTAGAACGCGACGCCCTTCCCTGCGCCCGGGAGCATCAAGCTTCGTACCGCGAGAACAAAGATGAGGGCAAGGAGACAAACCATGAGAATCTTTGTCACGCGCTCAAGCCCACGCTGCAACCCTGCGGCGCATACGATGGCGGAAATGGCGATAACCACGACCGCCGCCGTATGCATCGTCAGCGGCTCGCCAAGCATCGCGCCGAACGCGGCGCCAACGCCAGCTGCGTCGAGACCGGTGAAACTGCCTGCCGCCATTCGGCAGAAGTAAATAAGCATCCAGCCCGTGACGACAGTATAGAACATCATCAGGACGAGATTGGCGATAAAGCCGCCGACGCCGTGGAGCCGCCACGCCTTCCTCTCGGGAACGAGAGATTCGTGTATCTTCGCGATCGACCGCCCGGCGGCGCGACCAGCCGCAAACTCCATAACGAGAACAGGGATTCCGAGAAGCGCGAGACAGGCGAGATAGGCAAGGACGAAAAGCCCACCGCCCGACTTGCCCGCGATATACGGGAAGCGCCATACGTTCCCGAGCCCTATCGCGCATCCGGCGGAAAGGAATATGAAGCCGAGACGGCTTGCGAGCTTTTCCCTCATTTATCCTCCCGCTTGGCAGATTCCTTGTCATTGGAAGGCGCTCGTCCGAGTGCGCTGCGCGCGTTCTCCATCGCCTTGCGGTATATCGGTTCGAGGACGGAGAGGCACTTCTGCTCGCCGCGCCAGAATGGAACGGGGCCAAGGCGTCGCAGGACAGGCGGATCAGACCTCATATAGCTCCTCCTCCTCGACGCCGCGCAGTTCCAAAAGCGTAAGCGGACGGCGAGCGATTTCCTCACCGAGCACAAGCAGCACCGCCGCAACATGCTTGCACGGATTCGCGTAGTCCGGGCAGCTGCATGCGGTAGTCATATCGTATTTCCCAGGCGCGAGCTTGCCACCAGGGAAAAGGTCGAAACCGGCGGCGCGGAAGATCGACTCGATTTCCATCGGCATGTCGTCGGCGAGAAGCCGCGCCGCGAGCATTGGCTCCTTCCTGATTGCCGCGACTATTGCCGCGTGCGCCTCGCCTTCGGGAACGCGAAAGTCGACAGTGACGCCGTAGGGATCTTCGCGCACGCCGACTACGGACGCTTCGACATGTGGGCCTGCGAGACGCATTTCCGTCACCTGGCC
>JAFYQC010000331.1 GCA_017547265.1 Kiritimatiellia bacterium
ATCGTCTCCGACTGGCGGGCGTTCGGCGCGGCAAAGGACTGGATATATGTTGCACTGACCAACTGGATGTTCAAGGTCGGCACAAACGATGTCTCGCGTCTGCGCATCTACTCCTTTGGAAAGATCGAGCCGCTGATTCGTGAGGTAAATGGTGCGATAGCCACGAACAACTGGTTCGCGCCGTTCGTGGCGTCGCTCGGCGTCGTGCCGGAGGCGAACTGGGAATTGCTTGACGAGGCCGATAGACCAAGCCAGGTGTGGTATTGCATCACGCCGGACAACACGCTTGTCGTCACCTGGCAGAACGTGCTTCTCGACCGCGACACCGGGAAGCCGATTTCGTTCCAGATCGAGTTCTTTACGGACGGGAGGTTTGTCTTCCGCTACGACCTCTCGCGTCTCGACGGTGAATCGGCGGCGAACTTCCTCTCGGGGGCATCCTTCGGCTGGAACGAGTGGGCCACTAACTCCCTGCCGACGAACGTAACCTCGATGGCGTTCTGTCCGCTCTCGGAGAACGACGCCTATGACCAAGACCCAGATAACGACGGGCTGCTCACCATCGACGAGCTGTTCTTCTACCACACCGACCCGCACAATGCGGACACCGACTACGACGGCCTTGCGGACGGCGAGGAACTGCTCGCCTACAATTCCGACCCGCTCGACCCCAACTCCATCAGCGCCGCGTACTGCGACGGATTGGCCGCGAAGCTCGGAGACCTCGACCCGTTCTCCTGTCCCGAGGGATCGACGAACACCGTTCTCGAACACATCTTCTATTCCGGTACGACCAACGGCGTCTTCGCCTATCCAACCTCGACAGTCGATACGGCGGTGTTGAAGATCATGGTTTCTGGCGAGGGTACGGGGCGGCTTGTCGTGGGCGATGTCGTGGTTCCGCTCGTCGCGCCGCCGCCAATGAGAAGTGGAGCCGTCACGAACACGCTGCTGCTATCCGTCGGGTGGGGTGTTCGCAAGGAGGTGTGGTTCACGAAGCCAGAAGGGCTCGATGTCGCTCTCCGTTCCAACAACCTGCTCATAGGCAGGATGCCGACACTCTACTGGCCTCATGGCTGGCTCGCGTTCCCGCACACGGAAGCGACCATCCCCTGCATCCACGACTTTTTCTCGAATGGCAAGACAGTCTCTCTCGTTTACGGAGAGGAGTTCCCTGGTCTCACGGCGACATGGGGGAGCAACAGCGATGACGTCGAAATCGAAAACGATCCGCCTGTCTCAGCGTATATCTATGGCCATTTCGCGAAGAATCAGACACGGTCCATCTCCTACACCGTTGATCACCCCAGCCGACTCAACGAAGATCCTGTGGTCTTTTCGCAAGCGCTTCGTTTCTGCCCTAACCTTGCGGACGACGACGCACCTCCAGGGGCGGAGGACGAGGATTATGATTCGAGTGAATGGCCAGTGCAAAGCGGGACGCCTGAAGTCGAGGACATGACGAGCGAGTATGAGTCTGCGGCGGAGTACGCACGCATCGCCGCGCTCCCGCTTGCGCATGGGGTTCTCCAGCTTTACGGCGCGATAGACCGCGAGGACATGGTCGCCCTCACGGTCCCGACGGGGGCTCCGGTCCGCTGTTGCGACTGCCCAGACCACTGGCAGAGCAACTACGTCGCCGCCGCTTGGATGTCGCCACGGATTCTGGTTTATGATGCCGAGGACAACAACTTCGACATTTCCTACGAGGACGTCATGGTGTCCGTGCGCGGAGAATACCCGAGCCGCGAACCATACGGAGACGGAGTCCTCTTCGTCACGAACGGAGCGCCATCGTTTACAAAGGCATACACGGTTCTTGGCGTGGACATAGAGAACTTGTACGGCCCGGCGCTTTCGGAGTATGCGTCGCTCAACGCGTCTTTCGGCTTCCCGATTACCGTAACCACTAATCTTGACAATGCGACAGGACTTGAATTCCAATCAGATGTATTGCTCTCCAATGGAGTGTTCAAAGTTGCCATAGATGACGCGACTGCGCCTTTCGAGATATGGATTGGCGGATGCTGGACGTGGGACGACGATCTCTGCGAGAATGTATATCATCCGCCGTTTTTGCTGGTGGATAGTGCACGTGCGGACGGACGGCACTTCACCGTTCGCCAATGGCGTAAATTGGCAGAAGACCGTGGATACGGGCGGTCTTTGCCTTTTTACATCCTGTCGTCTTCGACGGGCCGTTGCGATCTTGTGTTTTCGTATGTCTTTGACCAGAATGGTTCTGCTATACGTTCGTTCGTGCGCCGCCGCATTACCTCGGTCAACCCGCCGTTGCTTGTGGACTATGACAGGGACGGCCGGATAGATTCATCTGATGCGTTGGCTTGGATTGACGGGAGACTCGCTTATTTCTGGAAGAACGACGACAAATTCAAGGGCGATGACGCATTCAGCTCCTCCTCTGCGCTCAACTCCGGAAATGGCGTGGTAGATGGCCGGAATGATCTCGTAAACTTCCTTACTATTGGTGTTGATGTTTCTGCGTTTGCATCTCGCTGGAGCGCCCTTGATGTCGATTATCGCATTGTAGCGTATTCAAGTGGTTTGAGAAATGCCAAGCTTGCTCTTGCGGACATACAATGGTCGCAGATTGGCGATGCCGCATTTGGAGAAGACTTTGACATTCACGGCAATGCTCTCTACGAAGCGCCTATAGCCACGCTCGGCACGGGAACCAATCTGCCGCCTTCGTTTGTCGCGTTGTCTCATGCCGGGAGAAGTACGCTTTTTGTGGAGTTCCCTGACGAACAGCGAAATGACAGTCTGTATCTGAGGATATACTCGAAGTCGGACGGCTCCTGCCTTTACTCGCAGGCGATACGGCTTCATGTCGGAAACACTGCGAACATGGTTGGCTGGCTGAACCTGCGCGCTGTATCCGGCGGATCGGGTGGCGTCCCGACTCGGCTGGCCACGCCCGACTGGCCGGCTGACGAACATGAGCTGGGCAATGTCGTCTTTGTGCATGGCTACAACATGGAAGAAAGCGGCGAAACGCAACTCTGGGCGCAAAATGTCTTTAAGAAATTGTGGTGGGCGGGCCTTGACCGAGGCTTTGTCGCGGTTCAGTGGCGAGGAAACGAGGGGCAAGTCTTTGGAAATCTTACGCCGAACTACTATGGCAACGTTCAGAACGCATTTCAGACAGCTCCGGCTTTGTCGAATGCGATGGAGAACGTCCAGGGACCGAAATGGTTTCTCGCGCATTCCCTTGGCAACATGCTTGTATCTGCTGCGATCCAGGATTATGGAACAGAATATGAGAAATACTTTATGCTTAATGCAGCAATAGCGCTTGAAGCATTCGATCCTATTGACGGGATAACGACAGAATCTCACGACAACATGACTCCTCGCTCATGGACTAACTACGTTGACAGGGTTCGCGCGACTCACTGGTTTGAGAGGTTCCCAGAAGGCGATGGGCGCAGGCTCTTAACATGGAAAGGTCGGTTCGCGAGTGTTACCAACATTGTTAACTTCTACTCTACGCAGGAGGAAGTAGTGAACAATGGTGACGGTGATTGGCATACGATACTTGACCGCAACTATGTCTGGTACAATCAAGAGACGCGAAAGGGGTTGTGGCCAATGATGATTCATGAATATGAGGGCGGATGGGAGTTTAATCCATATTACGACACTCATCCTGATGGTTTGACTCATCACATGGCCCCAACCAATGCGGCGGCGTTGTCAGACCTGCAGTTGAGGCAAAAGCCGTTTTTTCTCGATTTTGCCAATCCTGAAATGTATTCATCGTCAAACGGACTTGTTGTTGCCTCAAATTACTTATATCGAGCAGAGATGTTGGCATACGCGATACCGGCGGAGTCGTTTGCTGTAGGAGCAAACCCGCTGCCAGGGGGGATTTCAATGCCTGCAAATGGTTCAGCACATGTTCTTTACGACAATTACGATATGGCAACAGTATTTACGTCTGGACGTGACGACTTGCCTGTAAATCATGCGACGGACACTGAAAAGATGTATAGAGATTGGCAACATAGTACTTTTGTCCAACGCTCTTTCAAAAGAGTTCACCAACTTTACACGGCGATAATTCAACACATCAAGGAGACTCATGATGAGTAAATTCAAAATTATGACGGCATTTCTTTTGTTGGCAAATCTAGGATGTGCCAGTGAACGATTGTACGTTAAGGTTGTTGACGACGAAGGAAGTCCTGTCGCGAATGCGGTGGTGAAGGTTGGCTTCTCGGATAGTCACGTCTTGCTCGGCGGCGGTCATAGAAGTGGCGCAAGTAGTGGAGGAAATGCCGAGGCGAGAACGGACACGAACGGGAACGCCGTGGTGAAATTCAACTGTCAGTCATCTGATTTCGGATGGCATGTTGAAGCGGACGGTTATTATCGAAGCGAATCCCATAAGGAGCACTTTGAGGGAGAGGACGTCGTTGTCCCGCCGGCCATTGGATTTGTCAAGCTCCACGAACATGAAAAGCGCGGAGAGGCCGTACTATATCGTAAGAAAGATCCACAACCAATGTATGCATATACGCGCGAGATGGGCGTTAAGTCACCAATCGCCAATGGCCGGTATGGATTTGACCTTGAATGTTTCGATTGGCTTCCGCCGTATGGCAAGGGAAGTGTCGCAGATTTTTATTATGTTAGGGAACGGCCCGATGAGACCAATATGACAGTGAAGGCGAGATGGCGGCAAAGTAGTTTTTTTGCTTTCAAGAATGGAGAGCCGGGTTACCCAAAACTTGGCGATGTAATAGGCCGAATTGAGTTTGACGAGAATTGCGGGGCGTATATAGGCAAGCAGACTGGGTGCTCAAGTTTTCCGACTCTATATCGCGCCGATCCCAATCAAGAATACTTACGGTCATTTCCAATCACTATAAGGGGCAATGATGGGCATACTGTTTGGCTCGAAGAGTCTGATGTGGTGAATTGCGGGGAGTATATGGTTATACGGTCGCGTGTTAAATGCGATGAAAATGGCAACATTGTTTCAGCACATTATTCCAAGATCCTTGGTCCATGGGGGATTGGAGCTTTGATGTGTCCTTACGAGGCAGTTTTCAACCCCCGTCCCAATGACACGAATCTTGAATTCGACCCTGCGCGAAATCTCTATCAAGGCAAGAAGGGCCGCGGCATGATTCCGTAAAAGGAGACTCGGAATGAATAAGACGGCGTTAAGTTCCTAATTGTTAAGGGGAATGGGCATTTCTTCTGTGCAACATTTCACACGCACTACACCATTAAGCCCTCCGATGGACAGCGTCGGCGCAGTCCCGGACGGTCACGGGCTTGTCGTTGCCGAGGCGATGCGCGAAGGTGCGTCGCTTATGGAGGCGTATGACGCTAAGGTCGTTTTAGCGGTATTGCTTTCGGATACGCACAGAAAGGTACGAGAGCGGGAAAGTTAAAAGCTCGCTTTACGGAAAGATGGGGTCTGACTTCATCGTAACCAGAAAGAGTCCGCCCGTTCAGCAGCCATTCTGTGTAGTCTGTGTATTTCGTGGTTTCACCTGGTGGTGTTCGAAGTGACACTGTTGGTTTTTCGTTTTGTGAGCGATATAACTTGCGCTAATTGATCGACTTCAATTGCGTTTTGAAGCCGCTTATGTTACAATGACAGTGTTATGCAAAAATGTACAAATGTGGTATCCGTTGTTTCGTTTCTTGTTGCGGCCTTTGCCTTTGATGCGTTTGCAACCGAGACGGAAAATGTCCGGCTCAGGATCATAAAGGCACCAGGTGCGGTAAATGTTGACGCCGATTCCTCGGACTGGGATCTTTCCGGCTCGATATTCTGCTGCCCCGACGTCGAGAAGTTCCGCACAAGCTATGCCGTGTGGATTTCCGCGATGTATGACAAGGACAACCTCTACTTCTTTTTCCGCTGGCTTGACGCTACGCCGATGAACAACCCAGGCCTTGCGGGGAGCGACTATCCGTGGCAGGGCGACTGTATGCAGGTGCGCTTGGCAACGAGCCCGCAGTCCAAGACTGCTTTCAACGGACTTCGCCACAACACCGATGTCTCGAAACTCCCGATGAAGTTCGCGCACTTCGAGTTCTGGCGCGACCGCAACGCCACGGCCGCCGCAAGCGCAACTCTCGCCTTTGCCGCGCAGCCGAAGGGCGAAGACGTGATGTCTAAAGGCGTGAAGGAGGCGTTTGCTGAAATCCCCGGCGGCTACGTCCAGGAAGTTTCGATACCGTGGTCGCTTGTCTGCGCAGGCGCGTATCGCCCGAATGCAGGCGACAGGATGCTGCTTACTTTTGAACCCAACTACCGCACGAACGGTGACCAGCGGCTCTCGACAAAGGAGTTTTTCCGTGAAGGCATCGAGCCAGACCGCGTGATGACATTCATGCGCGCCGACGTATGGGGGCTTGCAGAGTTTGTCGACAAGGGCGGTGCGCCGCAGCCGCTTCGCCTCGCGGGTGGAAGGACGCTTCCGGTTGTGATGAAGGACGGACTTCCCTCTGTCGACTGGAGTTCTCTCAAGGCAGTCAAGGTAAAACCTGGATTCAAGCCGATCAAGTTCAAGCTCGATGAGCCGGCGAATGTTTCTGTAATCATAAAGAACGCCGCAGGCGATGTCATTGCATGGCCGCTCAACAACCAGCCGCTTCCCGCTGGCGAAAACGAAATCTTCTGGAACGGACTCGACGCTTGCTATGACACGCATGTTGGGAATCCCGTGCCGGCCGGAACTTACACTTGGGAAGGTCTTGCACACAAGCCACTTCACATCGAACTGCAGGGTTGGGCACACGCCGCCGGCCCCAATCCCTACGACTTCGCAGGTGGTGGCTGGGGCGGCGATCACGGCGATCCTTGCGCTGTCGCGTGCGACGGGTCCCAAGTCTACATGGGCTGGCATCGCGCCGAGGCAGGACAGGCGGTAGTTGCCGCAGATCTCGACGGCAATATGATTTGGCATCACAAGCGCGGCGGCTTCGGTTCCGCTCGCGCGCTTGCAGTCGACGGCGAAGGACATCTATATGTCTATGACGCAGGACAGGGCAACACAGTCTATCGTCTTGATGCAGCGAAGGGCACATACGACAACTTCCCTGGCACGAAGAGCGCAGAGTTCTCGCTTGATCCATTCAAACTCGGTCTTGCAAAGCGCATGCGCTTCGCGGACGGACGCCTTGAATTCGCATTCGAGAAGGAAGTTGTCTCGGTTGCAGTGTCCAAACTTGGCGACGTGAAGCGCCGTCAGACGACGCCACGCGACTTGCAGGCACGTGCCGTTGCGCCAGATGGCACCGAATATGTCGCAACTGGCGCGCCCGATCACCAGGTTTCCGTCATGAAGAACGGCCGCGAGATTAGCCGTATCGGAAGAAAGGGCGGTCGTCGACTTTCGGGCAAGTGGGATACGGATGGAATGTACAATGTCGCGGACATTGCGCTCGACTCAAAGGGCTTCCTCTGGGTTGCGGAAGCAGACTCTCTCCCGCGCCGCGTCTCGAAGTGGAACGCATCGAGCGGCGCATTTGCCGCGGAGTTCTTTGGTTCTACGGTGTACGGTGCGCTCGGTGGCGCGATATGCCCGACCGACCCACACATCATGGTCGGGCAGGGCTGCGAATGGCTTCTCGACGGCAAGTCGACTCGCTCAAAATGTGTCGGCTATGTATCGCGTGCGGCTGGCTGGGGATGTACGCGCTTTGGGCGCGGTCCGAAGGGCGAGATATATTGCGCGATTGCTGGTTGGTGGATGACAGATGCGTCTAAGGTGAAGATATACCAGCGCATCGGACCTGGCGAATGGAAGTTCCGCGCCGAGCTCGACCACTCTGGAAAGGGTCTCAAGGCGTGGGCGGACGAAAACGGCGACGAACAGGCGCAGCCGAACGAATGGCGTGACTTCTCGTCAATGGACCTCGGCTCGTGGATAACGGGCTGGTACATGACGATGAACCAGGCGATGACATGGTTCTCCGGCAAGTACGTAATCCCAGTGACGGGTTGGACAAAGTGCGGTGCACCGATCTACGATCTTGCCAAGGCAAAGAAGATGGGCGATGATGCCGCGAAACATTCTGGCGGAATGGGCGCGACGGCTGGCTCGGTTTCCGAAGACGGGCGCTTTGCGTTCTACAACGCGCAGTACAACACGAAACATTCATACTCGCCTTGCTACGACATAGCGACTGGCCGGTGCGTGTTCAAAATTCCGAGCTGCTATGTTGGCGTTCACGGCGGGCACTCCGCGCCGCCTGCGAAGCGTGGACTTATCCGCGCCGCATACGACATTATCGGCACCGCAAAGTTTCCTGGCGCTCTTGGAAACATCTTCGTGATCGGCACCGACAAGGGCGAGTGGCACATAGTAAACGACCGCGGCTTCTATGTGGCTGGTCTCTTTGAGCCAGAGCCGATGAGCGTCGCGTGGCCGGAGAAGTTTGAGGTTGGAACTGTTCTCGACCGCACTCCGCCTGGGCAGGGCTCGGAGGACTTCGGCGGTTCCATAATCCGCGCAGACGACGGCGAACTCTATGCGATGTTCGGAAAGACCGCCTTCATCAACGCGAAGATATCTGGGCTCAAGACGGCGAAGGCGATTCCCGGCGGCAAGATTGAAGTGACGCAGGCAGATGTGGCGACGGCTAATGGATTCAAGCAGCAGCTTGCCAGCGGCAAGCTCGCCGCGTTCACCTGCGACTTCGAGCCGGAAGGCGACGAAGAGACGAAGGAGCTCTTCACTGTGTCCGCGAAGTGCGCTGGCGGGCGAGTCAGTTTCGAATATGAGGTCGAGGACAAGACGCCGTGGGTAAACGGTGCGAGCGACTTCAGGAACATGTACGCGATGGGCGACACAGTTGACTTCCAGCTTTCGGACGCGAACGGCGACCTGCGGCTTTCGGTGGGATCGCTGCAAGGCAAGGTCGCTGCTGCGCTCTACAAGCCGAAGAGCAAGACGGAGAAGGCGCCTCATACTTTCTTCTCTGGCGTCTACCGCGACGGCGTGACATGGGAACTCGTGAAGGAGATTCCTGTTGACGCGAAGGTCGAGAAGCGCGACGGTGGCTACAAGATCGCATTCTCCGTCGCAGAGAAGGACCTTGGACTCGCTGCGCCTCTCGCTGGGCGTGCTGTGAAGGGCGACTTCGGCGTCACGTTCGGAGATACGGCGGGAAGAGACACCGTCCTTCGCGTGTTCAAATTCAACAAAGAGACAGGCATAGTATCCGACGAAGTGGAAGAACTTAAACTCCAGCCGAACAATTGGGGTACAATTCAGTTTTAGCCGTGTAGAGTGGGTGTAGTTGGAGTTAAGAGTTGGAGTTGGAGAGTGGAAGTTTATAACTTAAATTCGTTACGTTAGAAAATACAGAATAGGAAACATTATATGAAGCAATACTCATCAACATTTGCAACCAAGTTTGCCGTGTGTGCGATTTCGCTCTTTGCGCTGGGCGGCGCATTTGCCGCGGAGCCGGTAAAGGTCGAGACTGAAAACACTGTTCTGCTCTTCGAGCGCGAGAAATCAGGCGCAGGCGAACGGCTCTACTTGCGACACTTCGGACCGAAGATCGCAGACGAGGCAGGAGCTTTCGCGCTTGCCGTCAAGAGAGGCCCAGGAAGTTCGCTCGGCACGGAGAATCCAATTGCATATTCAGTGTTTGGCGAGTCGGGTCGCGGACTCAACCGCTTTGGCGGACTTAAGGTCACGCACGACGACGGCACGGTCACGCTTGATCTCATAGTCGATAAGCTTGAACGCGATGGCGACGCGCTTGTAGTCCACTGGCGCGATGCTGTACACGATTTCCGTGTCATCCAGACGTTTCGTCCTCGTGCCGACGCCGATGTTGTCGAGACTTGGGTCGAACTCGTCAACGGCGAGAAGGGCGCTGTGAGGATATCTCGCATGTCATCGTTTACGCTAGTATTCCCGATGCTCGCCAATGACTGGCGTCTTATGAGTCTTACAGGCGAATGGGCTTCGGAGGGAGAAGTCGTTGATAGGCCTATAGAGCGTGGCCGGCGCATCGTCCTCGATTCACGTTCTGGCGTGCGCGACGCATGGCTCAACAATCCCGCGTTCATGCTTTCGATAGGCGGACCTTCGACCGAGACAGACGGTCGTGTCATCGGTTGCGCGCTTTGCTGGTCGGGTGCATGGGAGATGTCGTTCCGCAGAAGCGAAGTCGATCTTCTCGAAGTTGTTGGCGGTCCTGCCAATGTCGCAGGCGACTATGTCCTCGACTCCGGGAAGTCAATTAAATTGCCAGTCGCCGCTTTAACCTACTCAGAGAAGGGCAAGGGCCAGGTTTCCCGCAACTTCCACCGCTGGGCGCGTCGTCATTGGATGCCCAACGGCGCGAAGGAGAGACCGACACTTCTCAATAACTGGGAGGGCACGGGACTTACCTTTACCGAGCCGCAACTTGCGACAATCATGGACGGCGCGAAGTCCGTCGGCGTCGAGATGTTCGTCCTCGATGACGGCTGGTTTGGACGCGGCGCTAATGCGCGCGACATCGACGATCGTGGGCTTGGCGATTGGTACTTAAACGAAACGAAGCTGCCGCATGGACTCGCGGGTCTTGCCGCCGAAGCGAAAAAGCGCGGGCTTAAGTTCGGATTTTGGGTTGAGCCCGAGATGGCGAACATTGGGAAGTGCGATCTTCTTGCGAAGCATCCCGACTGGGCGCTGCAGGAGAAGGGCAGACCGATGCGCGGCGGACGCGGCGGTACGCAGGTCGTCCTTGACTTCGTAAACCCCGCAGTGCGCGATGAAATATGGCGTCAGCTCGACGAGGCGTATTCCTCCGTCCCGGATCTCTCCTTCATAAAGTGGGATGCGAACGCAAACATCGACAACGTCGGCTCCACCTATCTCGATGCGGCGCATCAGGGCAACGTTTACTTTGACTACACAATGGGCTACTACGATGTTCTCGCTCGTCAGCGCGCGAAATACCCCAATCTCGACATGCAGGCGTGTTCTTCCGGTGGCGGGCACATGGAATACGGCTCGCTCAAGTACTGCGACGAGTTCTGGACTTCCGACAACACCGACCCGCGCGACCGCGTGAAGATGCAGTGGGGCGCGAGCCAGTTCTATCCGGCGTGCGCGATGGCGAGCCATGTGACCGTGACGGGACGCCAGGTGCCGTTCAAGTATCGCGTGGACGTTTCGTTCTCCGGACGCTTCGGGCTCGAGATGCAGCCGAAAAGCATGAAGCCGAGAGAGCTTGATTTCGTGCGCAACGCCGTAAAGGAGTACCACCGCATACGACCCGTCGTGCAGCAGGGCGACTTGTATCGTCTCGTCTCGCCTTTCGAACACGACTACTCTGCGCTCATGTACGTGAACGAGGCGAAGACCCAT
>JAFYQC010000332.1 GCA_017547265.1 Kiritimatiellia bacterium
AGCGACTTTCGTGGGGTCTGTCCCCGCGTCCACCGCGGGCATCTGCGGGCATATGCAGGGGAAGGGGCGAGTGGAAATGGGGAGTGGGGTCGCATGTATGGGTAGTGAAGAGGCGGTAAAAATAGTTGAAGAAACTGGTTAAAACCAGTTGCTTGCAAGCGTTGTGATTGTGCTATAATTCCGCTATGAAAATATGGAAATATAGAAATGTGAAGGTGCTGGCGGCATTGGGTATTTTCATGCTTGCATACTCGTCCTTCGCCTTGTCCTCTGAAGTTTCAGTGAAGGAGGAAGCTTTAGCGAAGGAGGATTCTGCCGAGCCAGGAGTGCCACACCTCTACATGGCGGGCGATTCGATAATGGCGGATTACACGCCCGATTGGTTTCCGCAGTACGGCTGGGGACAGGCGTTGAAAGCGTTCATGAAAAACCCATCGCACTTGCACAACTTCGCGCGGAGCGGATGGAGCGCACGACGCTTCCGCGAGTCGGGACGGTGGGAGGACTGCATCGCCTCGAAGTTGAATGCGGACGACTGGGTGATAGTCTCGTTCGGGCACAACGACATGAACCGTCGGCGGAACAAGCTGCCGAAAAACGACTACTCCACGCCAGAGGAATACAAGGCGTTTCTCAGGGGCTTTGCTTCTGACGTGCGGGCAAAGGGCGCCAATATCGCCTTTGCGACCTCGATTGCCCATTCCAGCGGATTCAGCGAGACGAACGGCGTGATGCGCGTTGATGGTGGCGCGACGGGGCTTGGAACATACGTTGCGGCGATGCGCGAGGTGGCGGCGGAAGTAGGTGCGCCGCTTCTCGATCTCAACCGCTACGCCGAGGAGAACTTGCCGAAGATGGGGCTTGATGCAGCGAAGTCGCTCTATATGGTAATCAAGCCAGGTGAATATCCAAACTACCCAGAGGGAAAGAACGACCCCGCGCACATCCGTGAGAAAGGTGCGGTCTTCTACGCAAAGGCGGCGGTGGAAATGGCGTGGGAACAAAGTTTGCCGCTCGCAAAATTATGGAAAGAGGATGAGATTTTGACTCGCTTGTGATTGCCAATTCACCGAACGAAACCGCGCTAATTCACCGAACGGAATTGTGTCAATTCACCGAACGCTCAAAGACTTTTAATGAACTCTAGGGATTGTTGATGTGTCGCGGTAGATGCAAATCGAGAAATAGTATGAAGGCGCGTTAACGGGATATGTAGTGCAGTTTTATCATTTTTTACCCCCTTAACTTGACGGAGGGCGACACTGTTTGATACAATATTGCCAACATGAACATCTATAGGCGAGAAAACTATCTTCGTAAGATTCGAGGGTTTTACCACGATACAGATCTAATAAAGGTCATTACTGGGGTTAGGCGATGTGGTAAGTCGTGCTTAATGGAATCTATCGCCCATGAGTTGCGTGAAAGTGGGATTGACGACAATCACGTAGTCTATCTGGATTTGGATTCGCGTAAATACCGTAAGATAAAGACCGCCGACCAGTTGGAGAAGCTGATTGACGGACTTACCCCCGAAAATGGAAAAACATACCTCTTCATCGACGAGGTGCAGAATGTGACCGACTTTGAAGAGGTAATTAATGCGTTTCGAGGGGAAGGGCGCCACTCTATATTTATTACCGGATCTAACTCCTATCTGCTTAGCGGAGAACTAGTCACAAAGCTGACTGGTCGCTATGTCGAGTTCGAGATGTTTCCGCTGACCTTTGACGAGTATCTCGGCATGAAGGAGTTTCTTGGCAAGGCCATATCCCAGGACATTGTCGGTGAGTTCGACCAGTATCTCAGGCAAGGAGGTTTTCCAAAAGCCCTGCAATACGACAATCCAGAAGATCGCAGAACCTATATTGCCAGCGTTATTGCCGAGATCTTTCAGAAGGACATTAAAAAGAGAATCAAGATACGCAATGTCGCAGCCTTTCAAAGTGTCCAAACTTACCTAATCAACAATTTTGGTGCGACGACGAGCCTGTCCAATCTGCTCGAGGATATTGGTAAAGTTGGCATCCACGTCAAGCGTGAGACGCTCAATCGATACATTGCCATTCTCAAAGACGCAAAAATCCTATGTGAATGCAACCGTTTTGACTTAAAGTCCAGACGTTCCATCGGTGGCGAGCAGAAATTCTATCTATCTGATCTTGGCATTTACTTCGCAACCAACACAGACAACAGAATCAACTACGGTCCGGCCCTTGAGAACATCGTCTACGTATATGCCCGTGTCCATGGCTATTCTGTGAGTATCGGTCGAATAGGGTCGCTTGAATGCGATTTCATCTTCCGGCAAGGCGATGCAGACTATGCCTATGCCCAAGTCGCAATGACTATCGCGACTGCCAAAGAGACCGAAGACAGGGAGTATGCGCCATTGGAGAAGATACGCGACAACTATCCTAAGTTCATCTTGACTCGTAGCGACCTCATTCAAAAACGTAACGGCATCATACACGAGAATCTGCCCGATTTTATGAAGCGGAATCGTGAATTCACAGCATAAATAAATGGGGGTGCGTGTTGCTCCCTACCCCCTTGCCGCGCGCTTGCGCAAGTCGGGTCGAAAAGCCCCCCCAAAAAAAATTTTTAAAAAAACTAGTTAAAACCAGTTGTTTACCTTCGGGGAATTTCTGATATAATCAGCGGTGTGACGAGAGTGTGTCAATTGAGCGCTGAGTCAGTAGGCGCGGTTTTGATATGCTCGAGGCACATAAAAACACGGCGAGACAAAGTATTTCAAGCGGAGACAAAGCAGTGAAAACTGAACATTACACAACAAGCGACAAGGAGAAATCCTTGAACACCACAACAAAACGGGCGACGCGCCGTCTTGCCGCGTCAATTGCAATCGCCACCGCGCTCGCAACCAGCAGCGCATGGGCGGCGAATATCGACTGGACGGGCGGAACGGGCGGAACGGAGGCCTCGCCGCTTGACATTTACAACAAAGACAACTGGAGTTCAACCGCTTTGCCGACAACCTCGGACGTTTTGGTGTTCTCCGTTGGTGTTCCGACAGTTTTGACGAACAGCATTGATAATGCCGACACAACCGCCGTGTCGGGAGGCGTATACATACAGTCCGGCGACTATACATTTCTTGGTGGGCTTTATTCCACGGGCGACATCCACGTGCCGAAAGATGGTTCGGGATCTATCACCATCGTCAAGAAAGGCAACTGGAAGCTGGGTCGCGCGGCGTATTTCGGGTCCACTACTGGTTCCTATTGTGCGTTCACGAATGTCTCAGGCAATATTGTGCAGACGGCAAACGACAGGTGGTTTGAAATCGGCAACTTCGGAACCTGCATAGCCGAGAACCTTTCGGGCGACTGGAATGTTGCCGGTCATTTTGTCGTATGCAACAGCGACGGAGGGCGTGGAGAACTTTACTGGCGCGGCGGCAATCTCACGCATACCGATACAGAAAAGCCTTTCTATCTCGCATATGGCGGTAGTGCCTCCGCGTTGGTTGAAAAATACGCTGGCGACTGGACAATTTCACATTATCTTTGTTTGTCGGAGGGCAGGAGTTCCAGTGCTACGTTTAAGCATCTCGGTGGGACGATGAAGGTGAATGGCTCGGATATACGTCTTCTTGACAACGGCAAAAACTCGTCTGGCAACGTCTACTTTGAACTTGGCGGCGGCACGGTCGAGGCCAAGTTGATTCAGCACGGAGCGGGGACGGCTCCGGCCACGTTGAAGTTTGACGGCGGCACTTTCAAGGCAGCTGCGGCGGGGACAATTGTGTCGGCCAGCGATTATCTCAACGTCTACACCACCTCTAACGGCGGCACGATTGACGCTGGCGGCTATGCAGGTACGATTGAAGAAGTTATCGAAAATGCCTCCGGCGAGACGGGCGCAATGACGTTCAAGGGCGGCGGCTCGGTGACGCTCACCGCCGCACCGACATATTCTGGCACGACCACGGTGGAGATCGGGACAAAGCTTGTCGTTCCTTCGGCCCCCGGCGGCGCACTGGCGGCAACCGTCCCCTCCGGCCTTGCGAGCGGCATATATGAAGTGGTGCGCATTTCCGGCGGCGGGACGTTCGCAGACAATGCGGCAGAGCAGGTGACATGCGCCGATGCGAACGCCACCTTCCGTCTCTCCTCGGACAAGAAGGTCATCTTCTGTCTTTACGGCATGACGGGCTGCGTGGCCCGTTGGGATTTCAACAACTACGATTCCTCCGATCCGACGTCTGCCGACGTCCTTCAGGCGACAATCGGCGGCGATGGCAAGGCGTGCTATTGCGAAACCAAGAATCAGACTGCTCTTGTTGGCGACGGGACGCTCGGCCATATGTCGGTTGTCACGACTGGGCTTGACGCGGGGAACTACGCGATTGCGATTCCAAAGTATGCGCATGTCGCCCTGCCGATCCCCGACTCCGTCAAGAACCACCCCTGGACGATGAAGATTCGCTTCTATTCTCCCAGCGCATCCAGCCTCAAATGGCGTTGCTTCTTCAACCGCACCAATTCTACGGACGGCGATCTCTTCATCCAAACACAAGATAAACTTGGCGGCGGACAGTTCAGAAATTCTACCGGCAACTACACTACGATCGTGTCCAACGATGAATGGCATACGCTTACGGTCTCGGCGAGCTCTTCGCGCTATGAAGCGATTCTTGACGATGCCGTCGCGGCTTATTGGGACGGCAATAATGGCAACAAGGGGCTTGATTACTTTGCAAATTCCAGCGAAGCGCTGACAGACATCGACGGCGTTGGGTATCTTCTCCTCTGCGCCGACAATGATGGCGACGACGAAGGTCTCATGTATATCGACTACATTGAACTCTACAATGGAGTCTTGAGCGATGCGAAATACTGGACGGGATTTGCCGGCAACGGCAGCATGAGCGATGGGGACAACTGGTCCGACGGAGTCGCGCCTGTCGCAGGGGATGTGCTCGACTTCTCCAACGTTGGCAATGCGATAACCATCGTCGCAGATTTTGAAGACAACCGCGTCTTTGCCTCTGCGCAGTTCGGCGCGGGCGTCGTCACCCTGACCGGTAGCCTGAACTTCGCGTCGCTCACGAACGCAAACAAACTGGCCATTGCGTCCACCGGCTCTCTGACGGTCACGGGGGATTATGTTGTGCGCGACGGAATGGGTACGTTGTTCTACTCCAACGAGGGCACAGTCAGAATCGGGCGCGCGGTTTGCACGACCGCAAACGGCGGCGCGGCCACTACGACCAAGCAGTACGAGGTGGTCACCGCGAATACGCAG
>JAFYQC010000333.1 GCA_017547265.1 Kiritimatiellia bacterium
CCGCGGCGCGGGCGGGCATATTGTCATCACGGCTTCCATCGCCGGCTACGGACCCTTGAAAAGCTGCCCCGCGTATTCTGCGACAAAGGCCTGCGTCAAGACATGGGGGCTCGCGCTGCGCGGCATGCTGCGCAGCGAGGGGATAAAAGTGTCGGTCGTCTGCCCGGGGTTCGTTCGTTCTCGCATCACGGAGCGGAACACTTGCCCCATGCCGTTTTTCATGGAGGCCGACAAGGCCGCCCGCGTGATCTTGAGGCGTGTCGACCGCAACGTCGGGCTCATCGCGTTTCCTTGGCCGATGCGCCTTGCCTCGTGGGGACTGTCAATTCTGCCGTTCTGGATGAACGAGCTCGTCAATCGAATGCTGCCTGAAAAGGTCGCTGCCGGAAGGCCGAAGGTGCTGTGAAGTACGCGATTATCTCAGACGTCCACGCCAATCTTGCGGCGCTCAAGGCTGTCCTTGCCGATGCGAGGGCGCGCGGCGCCGAGAAGGTCGTCTGCCTTGGCGACGTTGTTGGCTATGGCCCGCTTCCCGCCGAGACTGTTGCGCTCACGCGGAAGGAATGTTTCGTAGTTCTCGCCGGAAACCACGACGACGCCGTTTCTGGACGTGGCGACGCCTCGACATTTATTGACCTTGCAAAGGAGGCCGTCGCGCGCCATCGCGCGGCACTTTCCGAGGACGACTTGGCGTGGCTCAAGTCGCTTCCCTACACCTGCACGCTCGACAAGGCGGTGGCCGCGCACGGAGACGTCTTCGATCCGCCGAAGTTCTACTACATCCTTGACGAGAATGGCGCAGAAGCAAATTTCGCGAAAACTGATGCGCGGCTTATTTTTGTCGGCCACACGCATGAGCCGGCGATTTTCCTTACCGGACGCTCGGGCGCGGTCTACAAGACGGCCCCGCAGGACTTTACGATCGAAGACCACAAGCGGTACATCGTGAACCCCGGCTCCGTCGGCTATCCCCGCGATTCTGGCGGCAAGTGCTTCTCGTCCTATGTCCTCTACGACTCGGCCGAAAGGACGGTGACTTTCCGCTGCCTCCCGTTCCAGGTCTCGAGCGTCATGCAGCGCGGCGAGGTGAAGAAGCCGCTCGGCAAGCGGCTCGTCGCGGCAATCGCCGCTGGAGTCGCGCTTGTCGTGGCGATCGCTGTCTGGGCACTCGTGCCGAAGACGATAGAGGTCGTGGACGATCCTGCGCTCGTGGTGGCGGAGAAATCGTTGCCGCTGGACCCCGACCTTCGGCACGTCAGCGCGAACATCACGCTCGCAAAAGGCTCGGATCCCGTCCAGATGCGAATCGTATTCGAATCGCCCTCTGGCGCCGTTGTCGGGGTCGAGTCGCTTACGGTGAAACAGTCGTCGAAGAAGGGCGTCAGAATACCAGAAGGCACTGCGCGCGCCCGATTCACGGCGATTAAGACACGGCCGGAGGACAGACCGTCAGTCGTTTTCTTTGCGCCAAGTGCCTCAATAAAGTGAATTTTTTGTTATAATGTAAGAAAGTTCAAACGAGAAAAAGGAGGAAAACAATGAGCATCTTCAAGGCATACGACATCCGCGGCATCTACGGCACGGAACTCAAGCAGGACGATTTCTACAAGATTGCGCGCGCCTACGCGCAGTTCTGCGGATTCTCCGGGAAGGGCGGCAAGGTGGTAGTTGCGCGCGACTGCCGCAAGTCGTCGGACGAGCTTTTCGCCGCGTTCTCGCAGGGTCTCGTGGACGAAGGAGTCAATGTCGTCGACATCGGCCTCGCCTCGACCCCGATGAGCTATTTCGCAAACGCAAAGCTTGGTGCCGACGGGTCTGTCATGATCACCGCCTCGCACAACACGAAGGAATGGAACGGCTGCAAGCTCTGCAAGGCTAACGCAGTGCCGATCTCAGGCGCGACGGGCATCAAGGACATCGAGAAGCTTGTCGCCGACATGAGCGGCAACGAGCCGCCGACCGGTCGCGGCGAGGTCACGAAGGTCGATATCTCGGCCGACTACGCTGCGCACGTCAAGGAGTTCGCGCACATGAAGCGCCCGCTTCACCTCGCGCTCGACTTCGCGAACGGCATGGGCATCGCCGAGTCCGCCGCGTTCAAGGACTCCGACATCACGTACGACTCGCTGTACGGCGAGTACGACGGCGACTTCCCGAACCACGACGCGAACCCGCTTCACCACGAGACGCTGAAGGATCTTCAGGCGCTTATGAAGGCGAACCCTGGGAAGTACGCTTTCGGCGTTGCGTACGACGGTGACGCAGACCGCGCGGGATTCCTCGACGAGAAGGGCGAGATAATCCCGATGGACTTCGTGACCGCCCTCATTTCGCAGGATCTTCTCGCGTCGAATCCGGGCGCGGCGTGCTTCTACGACCTCCGCTCCACGAAGGTCTGCGAAGAGGTGATCGCGGCGGCGGGCGGCAAGCCAATGATGTCGCGCGTCGGCCACTCGTTCATCAAGGAGCAGATGCGCCAGAACGACGCGATCTTCGCCGGCGAGCTTTCGGGCCACTACTACTTCAAGGCGAACTCCACGGCAGAGTCGAACTCAATGGCGACCTTCGCGCTCGCGAACATCGTCTCCGCTTCAGACAAGCCCCTCTCCGAGCTTATCGCCCCGCTCAAGAAGTATTCGCAGTCCGGCGAGATCAACACGAAGACCGTCACGCCTCCTGCGGAGATCCTCGCCAAGATCAAGTCCATCTACGCCTCGAAGGCGCGCGTCTTCGAGCTCGACGGAGTTTCGGTCGACGCGTGGGACGCCGAGGGCTGGTGGGCGAACGTTCGCATGTCCAATACCGAGCCGCTCGTCAGGCTCAACCTCGAAGGAAAGACCAAGGAGACCATGGAGGCCAAGCGCGATGAATTCCTCGCCATCATCCGTTCCTAACTTCTTTTTCGCACTCTCTCTTGCTGCATCTCTCGCCGTTCTCACCGGTTGCAACCCGAAGGACGGCGTCAGGGAGTATGCTGACGGCATGGCCGCATACGAGGCGCACAGTCTTGAAAAGGCCGGGAAGCTCTTTGCGAAGAGTCTCGTCTACGCTCCCGAGAACGTCGACGCTCTCGTGATGCTCGCGCGCGTCCAGTGCGAGCGAGGCGAGATATCCGATGCCTCCGAGACTATCGCCAAGGCTGCCGCGCTCGATCCGAACTCTCCCGACGTCGCTCTCCTCGGCGCGGAAATCGCGCTCTACGCGGGTGACTACGATCGAGCCATTGGCGGTTTCACCGCAGTAGCCGAAAACGAGAAACTTGAGCCCGAGGCGCGCGCACTCGGCTGGACGGGTCTCGGTATCGCGGAGATGACGCGCGACAGGCGCGACTTCGCGCGGATTGCGTTCCTTCGCGCAATCCGCCTCGACCGTCGCAACGCATCTGCTCGCTATCACCTCGGCCTCCTATATCGCGGAGACTCCTACGGCTACCTCGACGCAGCGCTCGAGCAGTTCGACATCTTCGTGCGTCTCGGCGAGACGGCCGATCCCAGGGCTGTTCACGCGCAGCGTGTGATAATCCCCGGCATCAAGGCCGACATCGCCCGTCGTGCTGCAGAGCGCCCTGGTGCCCAGCGCCGCGACGCAAACGCCTCGGCGGCTGCTCTCGCCCGCGCGGAGGCCGCATGGAAGAAGGGCAACTACAAGACGGCCCGCAGCGAATACGAGGCGGCGTACAAGGCAGACGTCCTGAGCTATCCAGCGGCGCTCGGCCTCGCCAAGGCATGGGAGAAGTCCGACACGACTGCCGCCGGCAGCCAGCGCGCCCTTGATAGCTACAAGACGGCGTGTTCGCTTCGCCCTGGCGCAATTGCGACGTTCCTCACGGCTGGCAACCTTGCGATGAAGCTCAAGCAGTACGCTACGGCGGCCGAACTCTACTCCCGCGCCGTCGCGGCTAACCCGGCAGACATTTCCGCAATCGACGGGCTCATCCGCGCTCTCCGCAACGCCGGTGGGCAGACCAAGGTCGCAGACGCCTACCAGCGCTATCGCGACTCGATTCCCGTCAGGAAAGCAAAGTGACGCTTGCGCCGCCAGACTACGTCATACTTGCGCTGGCGGCCGGCGGCGCGATTACCGGGATATTCATCGGGCTTTCCGGCGCCCTCGCGTTTTTCTCGGGCTGCCTCGCCGCGTCATTTGCCGCGACGTTTGGCTGGCGCTTTTTCGCATCGTTCATCTCTTCCGGACTCGCGCGCGGTCTTGCCGTCGCGCTTGCTGCGCTCGTCGCGTTCTGGATCGCCCGCGCCATCGTGCGCAAGACGGTGAAAGTCGCGCTTGCCCAGCCGGGAGATTCCATTTTGGGTGCGCTTGCGGCCGGCATCTCTGGCTTTGCGGTTGGCATCGGGGTCGTGTGGCTTGCGCAGTTCCTCGGCTTTCCGGGTGCGGAGGGATCTTCCCTGCTAAGCGAGGTTCTCTGCCATGTCGGATGAGGAACTGCTCTCAGCGGCGCGGAAGTTCGAAAAGAATCTTCTGAACTTCTTCTGGCGCCAGGGCGTTCAATATTCTGAAGGCGAGGACTTGGTCCAGGAAACGTATCTGCGGCTATGGAAGTACCGCAGGGAATACAAGCCGACGGCAAAGCTCTCGACCTTCCTCTTCCTGATGGCGCGCCAGGTCCGCATAGACGCACTGCGGCGGCAGACAAGGCGCGAAGGACGGGAGAAGTCCTGGGGCAAGGAGGCGGAGACGACCGCAGCGCCGTCGGTAGGCAGCGCCGACGCGAGGGAAGACGTCCGCTGGGCGATTTCGCAGCTCTCCGAGCCGCACCGGGAAGTGGTGGAGCTCGGGGTCTTTCAGGACCTTCCTTATGCGGAGGTCGCGGAGATCCTCGGGATTCCGGTGGGAACGGTAAAGTCGCGCATGTCGAACGCGCTTAAGAAGCTGAAGGAGGTTTTCGATGAACGGAGATCTTGAGAGCACGCTCAATGAGCTCGGGCCAGAGTACCGCGACGTCGTCGCGCGCCTTAGGTCCGCCCGTGATGTCGAGCCGTCGGGCACTCGCGCCTTCTCGTTGCCGCGCACAGAGTGGTGGCGTCGCGCCGGCTATCTCGCCGCGGCCTCGCTTGCAGTCGCGCTCGGACTTTCGATCTTTATGCAGGACGCGGCAAATGCGCCGCGTGGGTCATATGCGGGAGTGAAGGTGTACACTGTCGCCTATGCCCCGACCGAGGAGGCGCTTGAGGTCATCGTTGCCTCGCAGCGCGCCGACGGCAGCTGGTCCAATGACTTTATTACTCGCCAGAATGCCGCCGCGCTCCGCGCGTCTGACGATGCGAGGATGAAGATCGCGTATCGTCGCGCCGTCAGGTATCTCCGCTCGAAGGGGCTGAGCCCGCTCACCGACGACGAGCTCAAGGTCCGCGGCGAATACGCCGCGAAAGTCCTCGCGGGAGCGTGAAGCACGGCGGCGGAATTTCCGCCTATGCGTAGACGATGTCGTCTGGCGGCGGCGCGGCAAATGTGACGCGCTTGTGCGTCACGGGGTGGAGGAACGAGAGCTCCACGGCGTGCAGCAACTGCCGCGAAGGGCGGCGTCTCATGTGGCGGTCCTTTTCGGCGTTGCCGTATGTTTTGTCGCCCACTATGGGGCAGCCGAGGGATGCCGCGTGGATTCGTATCTGGTGCATGCGCCCGGTGTCGATCTTGAATTCGACGAGCGAGATTCCGTCGTGCTTTCCGAGGGTTTCCCAGTGAGTGACTGCGCTTAGATGCTCGCGCCCGACTGGCTCGTCTATCGTCCCGCTCTTTGGCTTTGGGCTTCCGTGGACGACAGCGAGGTATGTCTTCTTCACCGTCTCGTGCGACTCGAACTGGCGGCGGAGGTCGAGATACGCCTCCTGTGTCTTCGCGAACACCATGACGCCGCTCGTCTCGATGTCGAGCCGATGGACGACACCAGGCCTCTCCGCCGAGCCAACGCGCGCCATCTGCGGGTAGAGCCGCACGAGCGCTGCCGTAAGCGCGCCTTCCTCGTGGCCGGGCGCAGGGTGGACGATAGCGCCGGCGGGCTTATCGACGACGACAATGTCCTTGTCTTCGTAGATTATGTCGATGTCTGGCGCGTTGCGTCCCATGGCCGCGTATTCTACCGCATTGGCGTCCGCCCTGTCAATCCGCGCAATCTGACTCGCGCTTTGGTATAATATCCAAGACGAGGAGGATTACTTGACGATGGTGACGACGATATTGGTTGGCGTTGGCGCGGCGCTTGTGGCGGCGGTGGTCGTCTATGCCCTTATGCG
>JAFYQC010000334.1 GCA_017547265.1 Kiritimatiellia bacterium
CATTACGAACTCTACCGCGATGGCACATTCGTATCCACTGTCACGAATGAAGTTCACGAGGGAATCCCGTATCGAGTCGCTCGTTACGAGGATCTTGGACTCGGAACGCATTCTAATTACACTTATAGGATTAGAAAGGTCATGAAAGACGGTACGAAGGGTGATTTCTCAAAGCCGTTTTTGGGGAAGACGCGAAAGGTATGGGATACGGAGTCGATCGAGAGCGAAGGCCTGCGCGTCGAGTTTAACCGCAACGGAGGATACGTGACGAGCTGGTGTCCGCTCGGTGGTGAAGAGGTGCTGTTCCGCCCGAAGCGCGCGAACTGGGGCGAAGAGGAGGTTCACGGCGGCATACCGCTCTGCTGGCCGTGGTTCGGGAACCCGCCGAGTGAGGGACTTCCGAAGCATGGTCTGGCGCGGTATGCGAAATGGCGGCTGGAGGAGAAGATTGGCAAAAGCGCACTCCGGTGGTCTCTCGTCTCGACGCCCGAGACGATGAAGGTCTGGCCGCACGCGTTCCGGCTTGACTACACGGTGCGGGTTTCGGGACGAATGCTGACGCTCGAATTGACGGCGACGAACACCGGGACGGAGCCATTTGAGGAGAACGGCGGGTTCCATCCATACTTCAGGGTGGCAGATCCGCTGAAGGTCGCGCTCAACGGAGCGGCGATCGCGGAAGAGTCGTATCGTGAGACGGAAGTGGCTGACGGTGAACAGCGTGAGCTCGCCGATCTCGTGACGGGGTGTCGTCTTGTGCTGAAAGCCGAGGGGAACGAGGACTGGCTCGCGTGGAATCCGGGGCGAGCAAGGACGCCGCTGTGCAAGACGCTTGGTCCGGACGAGTGGAAGGGCTTCTTCTGCGTGGAACCCTACACTGCGACGCCGCGCATCCTGGCTCCTGGCGAGTCTCACCGGATGACTCTGACGGTCGAGTACATGAAATAGATCTTGGACTTCTAAAGGAGGAACAACATGACAGACAGACGGCAGTTCATAAAAGGCGGCGTGGGCGCACTTGCTTTCGCGGCTACGTTCGACCTTGCGGCGGAATCTACGGACAGCCCTGCGCTGGCTGCGCAGAAGAAGTGGTTCCGCGAGGCGCAATACGGCATGATGGTGCATTGGGGAATTTATTCGCTATTGGGCGGCGAGTGGAAGGGCAAGGTCATGCCGTACATCGCCGAGTGGGCGCAGGCGTATTTCAAAATACCCAACGCCGAGTATGCGAAGCTTGCAAAGGCGTTCAACCCGATTTACTTCAATGCCGACGAGTGGGTGCAGATAGCGCGTGACGCGGGTATGAAATACATCGTCCTTACATCGAAGCACCATGACGGATTCGCTATGTTCCGCTCCAAGGCGTCGAAGTTCAATGTGGTTGACGCAACTCCGTTTGGTCGTGATGTCGTCGGGGAGCTTGCCGAGGCTTGCCGCGAACACGGGATGAAGCTTGGCCTCTACTACTCACAGGATCTCGACTGGAGCCATCCCGACGGCGGTGGATACACGCGTTCGGACTACAACTGGGGCGACGGAAAGACCACTTGGGCGAATAGTTGGGATTTCACGGACAAATCCAAGAAGGACTTTTCCCGCTATTTTGAGGAAAAGGCGAAGCCGCAGGTTCGCGAGATACTGACGCAGTACGGCGACCTGTGCCTAATCTGGTTCGACATAGGGTCAACGCTTACGGAAGACCAGGCGTATGACCTCTATTCGATGGTGCGCCGCCTCCAGCCCGGATGTCTCGTCAATTCCCGCATAGGCGGCGGTTCGCGCAACGGCACGAACAAGCGTATCGTATGCGACTACACTTCTTCCGGCGACAACGAGATACCGAAGGACGACAAGAGCGGGATGCTCTACGAGACGTGCGGAACGATCAACGATTCGTGGGGATACAAGCCGACAGACCAGAACTGGAAGAGCGCGAAAACGATTCGCGCGAACCGCGAGCATCTGAAGTCGATAGGCGCGAACTATCTCCTTAACGTTGGCCCAGACGGACTTGGCCGCATCCCTGCAAGGAGCGTTGACATTCTGGTGGAGGCGAAATCATGAGAACGCTATTCGTAACAATTAATATCCCTTTTGGGGCGGCTTCAAGTGCTACTTCCCGTGGGAGGATCGCTGGATGAATGTTGAGAAAGGAAACATCCTGCCTGACTTCACGCGCTCGATAGTTGTTTGCATTTCAAATAGGAGCGGGGAATAGTCGGAGGTAAAGTTGCTGCCTATGTCCTGCACCATGACTGTCTATCTTGGATGCTATACCGACAGCGCCCATCCGAATGGGCTCAAGGCGCTTGAGCTTGACGAGGTCTCTGGCGCGATGTCCGTGCGTGCCGAGGAACTTGTGGGGAGAGACCCCGGGTAGGGTTGTGATTTTGTTTGGATAAAGATGCAATTCTGAAAGATAACGCGAATCTATGCGAAGGTCGATGGCTAAGAAGATAAAAGAGAAAATACGCCAATTCACTGATTTGCGGCTCATTAGTGGCGTAAAAACCGCTTTTTGCGGCTCATTGTGAGCCGCAAATATGGTATAATATCGGCATGTTGAGCCGCAAGGAGGGCTGCTATGCAATTGATCGATGAAATACTTGAGTATCTTCAGTATCATTCGATGTCCAGTCGTCTGGATGTCGAACGACATCTTTCGAGCAAGGTCAGCTCTGCTACGGTAAAGCGGCAGATTGCCAGGGGGATTGAGGATGGACTCATCGTCTCGCATGGCAATAACCGTTCAACTGTGTATTCGATTACGCCAAAGGCCCATCTGCTTCGGACGGTCAATCTTGACTCGTACTATGCCAAGGATATGGATCAGAGGGATGTTCAGACTGGCTACAATTTTGACTTGATTCGTGACGAACTGCCTAAGATCGACGTGTTCTCCGCCGACGAGAAGGCGCGGCTTGACGAATGCCAGAATGTATTCACGGAACACATGAAGGAGATGACACCAGGTACGAAGGCGTATGATCGCGAGCTTGAACGCCTGGGAATCGACCTTAGCTGGAAATCGGCGCAGATCGAGGGAAACACCTATACGTTGATCGAGACCGAAACGCTGCTCAAGGATCTCAAGGAGGCCAAGGGGCGAACGCACGAAGAAGCGCAGATGCTTTTGAACCACAAGTCGGCGCTGAAGGCAATCATCGCAAATCCTGGGTATTTCGCGCGACTTTCGCTTGCCCGAATCGAAGATATCCACGCGGCACTGGTCGAAAACATGGGCGTCAACGCATCGTTGCGTTATCGTCGCGTGAGGATTACGGGTACAAAATACCAGCCCCTTGACGTCGAATCGCAGATTCGCGAGGCCGTGGATGACATGTGTGCGTTGATCAACGGCAAGGAAAACCCGTATGAAAAGGCCCTGCTGGCTTTGTTGCTCATTTCCTACATCCAGCCGTTTGAGGATGGAAACAAGCGAACAAGCCGTCTTGTATCCAATGCCTTGTTGCTCGCTTACGGGCATTGTCCGTTGACGTTTCGCTCGGTTGACGCGAACGATTACCGCGCGGCCTTGCTGCTCTTCTACGAGCAGAACAACATTTCAGCGTTCAAGCGCATTTTCATAGACCAGGCAGAGTTTGCCGTTCACGAGTACTTTTAACTCAAGGGAATGGCGAAAATGAATGCGGACAAACTGAAGATTGCGTTAGGATGCTATACTGACGTGGCCCATCCGAATGGGCTGAAGGTGCTTGAGCTTGACGAGGTCTCTGGCGCGATGTCCGTGCGTGCCGAGGAACTTGTGGGGAGAGACCCCAGATTGGGTTGCGATTTTGCGGCAAGAGGAGCGTAGGAGTGTATTAGGGATATCTTTGTCGCCCCGTTCGGGTTGATTTTGTTGAATGAGAGCCAGATTTTGGGAAAATCAACCCGAACGGGTTGACGGATGGCGGTGGGAATTGATATACTCTACGGCATGAAAACGACATCAATGGCAGATATAGCTGGCATTGTCCGAAACGAGAGAAAGCGACAAGGGGCGACGCAGGTTCAGTTGTCTCAAGTTGCCAATGTTGGAATTCGCTTTCTGCGAGACGTAGAAGATGGCAAACCATCTGTGCATTTTGACAAGTTGATGCGTATTTTATCTGTTCTTGGCATTACAGTTGACATCCTTACGAACGAAGAGACCTCGGCATGACAGAACGGCTCAAAGTCTATCTAAACGGAACACAGGCGGGAGTCCTCGCGTGGGATTCTGAACTTGATGTATTCTCGTTCAGCTACATTTCCGATTATCTTGTGCGAGACAGGGCGGTGCCAATATCGAAGTCCCTGCCACTTAGGGAAGACGTTTTCGACGCTCTTGCCTCGCGTACGTTTTTCGAGAACCTTCTGCCGCCGGAAGTTGTCCGCCGCAAGTTGGAGAAAATCCTTCATCACGATTGGCGAAATACTTTTGCCTTTTTGAAGGAACTTGGCGGTGACTGTGCTGGTGCCATATCCCTTTGTCCTGAAGATGTTGAACCAGGAAGTGTCGATGACAGCATCCGAGAACTTTCGGAAGACGAGGCCGATGAAATCCTGAGGGCGTTGCCGGAGCGACCGCTGCTTCAAGGTCTTGTCGATGGGTACCGAATTTCCGTTGCGGGAGCGCAGGACAAGCTTGTTGCCAGAGTGCGCGACGGGCGACTGGCCCTGCCTCTCTATGGCTCAGCGTCGACTCACATTGTCAAGCCGGAAATGACGATTTGCCATGGTTCGGTTGAGAACGAGTGCTTTTGCCAGCGTCTTGCCTCGAGGCTTGGCATGGCGGCGGCAGAGGCGTCGATTCTTGACATAAAGTCAAGGGCGTACTATGTGTCGGAACGATACGACCGCGAGTTGTCTGGCGGGTCTGTGCGGCGTGTTCCTCAGGAAGATTTTTGCCAGGCGATGGGAGTTCCTGCCGAGGAGAAGTACGAGTCAGACGGTGGCCCGTCGGCAGTTCGGTGTTTTCGGTTCCTGCGTGATGCGGGCTTTGGATTCGCCGCGCTCACGGGCTTTGTCGATGCGCTTGCATTCAATTTCATCGTAGGGAATGCCGATGCTCACGCGAAGAACTTCGCCATTCTTTATCGTGACGGGAAGGCGTCGCTCGCTCCGCTTTACGACACGCTCTCGACAGCGGCCTATCCCAATCTGACGCCGCGTATGGCAATGAGCATCGGTGGGGCGCGCGACTTTGGCGAAGTGACAGCCATGTCGTTCGATGCGTTTGCGGTGAAGTGTGACATCAATCCGAAGTTCGTGCGCGATAGGATTGCGAGGATTTCCGAAGAATTGTCCGACGCTATGGGCGATATAGCTGTAGAGCTTTCCGACACTGGGCATCCATCTCCACTCTACAAAGACATCGCCACACAGTCGCAACGCAGGATCAAACAGCTTGTCTAGTGTGGAGCACCACCGGTCTGATGGAAACTGCGGGGAGAGACTCCGACTTGTGGGTTTGCTTGATTAGGATAAAATGTTGCCGAGTGTGGGTTTTATCGCGAGGCGGCCTTTTGGTATAATCTTGGGTAATAATGGAACTCGTCGGACA
>JAFYQC010000033.1 GCA_017547265.1 Kiritimatiellia bacterium
TTGCCTATCGGAACGTATCAGTCCCCCCGCAGGCGAGGTTGTATCCACCGACGCGGTACATGGGTTCCAAGAGGAAGTTGCTCGGTGAGATATGTCGTGTTGCGAGCCAGTTTGATTTTGGCAGTGTACTTGACCTGTTTTCAGGTTCAGGAGTCGTGGGTTACATGTTCAAGTCAATGGGTAAGACCGTATGCTGCAATGACTATATGGCGATGTCGGCGACATTCTCAAAAGCGATGGTAGAGAACAATGCGACTATGTTGACCGATGACGATGTCGTTCGACTGCTTAAAAGACCAAAATCTGTTGATGATTTTGTGTCGGTAACATTCAATGGAATTTTCTTTACAGAGGAGGAGAACGAGAGGATCGATGTGCTACGGACGAACATAGCACGTCTGAAGAATCCCTACAAGAGGGCAATCGCCATGACGGCGTTGATTCGCGCCTGTGCGAAAAAGCAGCCAAGAGGACTTTTCACGTACGTTGGCGAGAGATATGACGACGGGCGAAGGGATCTCCGTCTGTCGATAGAGGAACAATTTATGGAGTGTGTCAAATCCGTCAATGCGGCTGTGTTTGATAACGGACGGGTGAACCGGTCTGTATGGGGCGATGCGTTGAGGCTTGAAGATACAACTGCTGACCTTGTCTACATTGATCCGCCGTATTATACGCCCAAGTCTGACAATGAATACGTGCGACGCTACCATTTTCTCGAGGGTCTTGCTCGCTCTTGGAAAGGGGTCGAGATTCAGCAGGAAACAAAGACGAAGAAGTTTAAATCCTATCCAACTCCGTTTGCCAGAAGGGAGGGTGCGGAAAAGGCCTTTGACGAGTTGTTCGCGCGTTACCGAGAGTCGATCATGATCGTTTCCTATTCATCCAACAGCCTTCCGACGAAGGAGCAGATGATGTCTTTGTTGGCGCGGTACAAACGGAACGTGGAGGTTCTGCCGATTGACTATCGTTACAACTTCGGGAATCGCTCTGGAGGTAATGTGATGCGGCAGAACGTCAGAGAATTCCTATTCGTCGGATATTGAGAGGTTGTCGAGATGATTGAAATCTGGCAAGTGGGCAATACTGGTGTCAGGAATCCAATGCGGATTCATGAGGCATTCAGGCTTTATGCCGACTCTGGGCTTGTGGGTAAGATTCGCGGAGTAGCAGGTGCGGTCGCCTTGACAAACTACCTGTGCGAGAAAGGAATTCTGCACAATGCGCCGGGCCGTGACACGACCGGCAGTTACGGTCGCAAGTGGAGATTGGTGTTCAACAAGAACGGCTTCACCTACGATGAATATTCCGAGGCAGACGGGATTTCGCAGGCGGAACTGGGCCCAGTTGACGACATTACGCCTTTTGGCAAGGCGTTTCTTGTTGCGGACACCGTACCTGCTGTACAGGAGTTTTTCCTCCGCGCCTCGGCAATGCATATGGAAAAAATGTCGGACGGGGGAACGTTTTCTCCGCTCCGATGGACATTGGCCATCATGCTTGAAATCGAAAGGCAGACAGGTTCAAGCGCGGTGGGGTTTACGGAATTTTCCGCTTACATCCAGACGTCAAATCCGATGACGCCTGTGGAGAGTGTCGCTTCGGAGATTCTTGCAATGCGTGCTGGGCGGGCTGTAGCCGCCTCAAAGAAGAAGTTTGACAAGGAACTTTTTAAGCGCCTTGGACGTGACTACCCGAAGAAGGTCGAGAACTTTTCTGAATATGGCGATATGAACCTTCGTTATCTGCGTGCGACTGGCATGGTTAGGGCACAAGGGAAGGGCATTGCGATCATTGATGAAAAGCATGATCTCGCGGAGATTCTTGCGAGTGAGCAACGGAGTGACACGGCTCTTCTTTCGCGACTTCATGAACTCTACGAAGGAGCCCCTCTCCCGACCGATGACATGGAGACGGCTAAGCGTGTTCTTTTGGGACTTGAAGACCGTCTCAGAAGACGAGGAATTGTCTTTGACGTTGATCACTCGCAGCTGCGTTCATCTGCCGATGTAAACAATGCGCGATATCGCCTGGAGGCACTACTAGAAAATGACGAGGAGATTCTATACGCACGCGAGCAGAAGCAGAAGTGGAGTGAGATTGCGGACTACATGACTCTTGTCATGAGCCGCGGGGGATTCAAGCGGTATGACGATGACACGGAGATTCGGGTGCCGAAAGACGAAGCCCCGGCTTACCTTGAATGGGTTGTATGGCGTGCGTTTCTCGCCATGAACACCTTGACGAATAAGCCATACGAGATAAGGCGATTTAAAGTTGACCAGGATTTCTTTCCGGTTGGTACTGCTCCCGGTAACGGGCCAGATATGATTGCGGAATACGAGGGATGCAAAATTGTCATTGAGGTCACAATGTCTGACAACTCCAGGCAAGAGGCAATGGAAGGCGAACCTGTCCGTCGTCATGTTTATGATTCCATAGCAGGAGGAGGCAAGCCTGTTTGGGGATTGTTCATCGCAAAAAATGTAAACACGAACACGGCGGAAACATTTAGGGTGGGTACATGGTACGACAAAGATGACGTTCGAACTCGTTTGAATATCGTGCCGTTGACGCTTTGCCAATTCAGGGATTACTTTGTGTCAATATTTTCGGGCGCGCCCCATCGAAACGGTGAGATTGTGGGGCTACTGGAGAGCTGTGTCGCGAGACGTGACATGGGGTATGCGTTGGAATGGAAGACGAGCATAGCATCAGAAGTCTCGTCGGTCATTCGAAAGAAGGGCAATAGTGCACGCATTGTTTCAGAGGTCGTGGCAGCGCTCAGGTTCCGCGAGTATCTGCCGGTGTATACGCTGCAGGCGGCGTGCGGGTATTTCGGCGAGGGCGAGCCGGTGGAGCCGGATGGCTGGGTGAAGGTGGAGAACTGCGGGCGGCTTGACGAGGGGATGTTCGTGGTACGGGCGAAGGGACGGTCGATGGAGCCGAAGATCCATGACGGCGACCTGTGCGTGATGCGCAAGTACGAGGGTGGGAGCCGCAACGACGAAATCGTCCTTGCGCAGCACCGGGAGTTTTACGATTCCGACTCCGGCGGCGCGTATTCCATCAAGAAGTATTCGAGCGAGAAGGTGATGGAGGAGGATGGCTCGTGGCATCACGAGCGGATCACACTCTTGCCGCTCAACCGCGAGTACGAACCGATCGTGATCGACGCGAACGAGGATGGCGAGTTCACCGTTGTCGGCGTGTTGAAGGGCGTGCTGTAGACTGCGCTAACGACGAGTGGGGAGACGATTTAAATATTACATGGGGGACTTGACGGAGATTATCTAAAATGATAACATGTCCGGCGAACCCGAAGGCAGGAAACGGAGGTAGGAAGATGGCAAAGAAGAAAAAAACGAGAAAACAGGCGGCGGCAAGCACGGCGGTTGCTGTTGAACCCGCGAGCGGCAAGCGTATCGAATTTACGCCTGGCGCATGGCGGTTCTACAACGCGCAGAGCGAAGCGGTCAAGGCGGCTTTCGGCGACGCATTGGCGAAACTAGAGACGGATGGACGACTCGTGCCACCGCAGGGCAAGCCCATAGCTCCAAACCTCTACGAAATACGTGTTAAGGTGAACCCGAACCAGTACAGGCTTTTCTATTGTTACTTCGACCCGAACGGCGTACTTGTCCTTTCCGGCTTCGTGAAAAAGACGCGAAAGACCCCGCAGCACGAAATCGACAAGGCAAAGCGTATACGTGGGGAGGTGTTGAAATGAGCCGTGTAATTGACATGACGAAAGTTGTACCTGGGGCGTGGGAAACGATCAAGGCGCGACGGAGCGAGCAGTTTCGGCGCGATCCCAAGGCCAAGGCTGCGTGGAAAAAGCGCGCGGAGCGGAGTGCAGAGCGCAGGGTGAGAGCGGACGCGAAGATGTATTCTCGTGAACACGGGAACTACCTCGATTCGCTCCGGCGCGACTGCCCCGGTTTTGCGGAGGGTGAGAACGCGGAGCGGACGGCGACCGCACTCAAGGCGGCGATGCTGGACGCGCGGGACAGGAGCGGATTGACTCAAGCCGAGATCGCAGCGAGGATGGGCGTAAGACCGTCTAACCTTTCTCGCCTTCTCCATGGTAACGGTGGCGTTAATGGCGCGACGTTCGCCGCTTTTCTGAGGGCTTGCGGCTTTGGTTTCGACATTCGCATATTTCCCTTTCCGGACACAGAATACAAGGCCGGCGTTTAACGACGATGATGGCATAATGCATGTCGGTTTGATACCGTTCCTTTTGGATTCGAAGATATTGGAAGATGCATTGCACAGCCACTGAGAGGGAGCAAGGTTTGAAAAACAGGGAGTGAAAAATGTCAGAACAACTGGTGGTACGATTCGAACATAACGGGAATCCCGTGGCCGGGGCCATTGCGTCGTGGGGTGCGTACACGAGCTGCGCTGCAACACTGACCGAGGATCTGCTCTGGGCTTGCGAGGATCATGTGAAGCTCTCGCGTCGAACCGGTGAAGACCTTGCCTGTTATCGTGTCCTTCGTATGTTGCGCGGCCTCGGATGCGGATTTGAAGATTGGGATGAAGAGCGTATTCGAGCAGAAGAGCTGGAACGCCGATTCCGAAGGGGGACTTGCAATGTATATGTTTTCGACCCCTGTCTCTGGACGAATGTGGTCTGCTTGACAAATAGCGGTACCGTCGAGGCGTTTACGCCATGCGCTAATGGAACCGTAGCAATAAACCTGGATCGGAAGACGGTCCGGTTTGATTCGTGGCACCGCCTGGGGCGGGACGAGTTTGAAATGGATTCTGAATTCAAGGCGCGCCATAGCCGATTAATTGCTGATTTCGATCCAACAGGTGAAATGGGGTGGGCCGAGTTTCATTCAAAATTGCTGCCTATGCTCACAAATAACGAAACTCTCGCGGGCGGGCACTTCAAGTCTCAGGATGGGCTGTATGTGTATGTCGCGATCGAGTGTTAAAAATGGTGACCTACTGCGTCAAAAGGGTTAGCCCCCTTTTGACACAGTAGCATTGATACAGTAGGAGAAA
>JAFYQC010000034.1 GCA_017547265.1 Kiritimatiellia bacterium
AAGGGCGCAGCGCTGAGGGCTGGGTTCGACGCGTCGACTGGCGAGTACGTGATGCTGCTTGACGGCGATCTCGACATAAACCCGAAGCAGACGCCGTGGTTCTTCGAGGCGATGGTCGAGAAGGGCGCAGACATCGTGATTGGCTCGAAGCGCCACAAGAGAAGCGTCGTGCAGTATCCGTGGCACCGCCGTTTCGTAAGCTGGGTCTACTTCACGCTCGTCAGGATCTTCGTGGGGCTTCCGATAACCGACACGCAGACTGGCATGAAGCTCTTTCGCCGCGAAGTGCTTGGCGAATCGCTCGGCCGTATGCTTGTCAAGACGTATGCGTTCGACTTGGAGCTTCTCGCCATCGCCCACCAGCGTGGAGCGAAGATCGCCGAGGCGCCTGTAGTGATTCGCTTCGGCAACAAGTTCGGCGCGCTAAAGGCAAACACGGTAAAGACAATGGCGCTCGACTCGCTCGCAGTCTTCTACCGCTTGCGCGTCCTTCGCTACTACGCGAAGGCCGAGGTTCCGCCGAAGCTCGACCACGATCCGCTCGTCTCGGTGGTGATCGCCTGCCCGCGCCGCAGCTGGATGCTTGACGAGTGTCTTGCAGCGCTCGGGAACCAGTCGTATCGCAATTTCGAGGTGATAGTGCTGCCGGATGGAATGGACGGGAGCTCGGGCGCTCCCGCACCCATGCCCAAGGACGTTAAGCTCTCCGTTGTCCCTACCGGCAAGGTAAGGCCGGCGGAGAAGAGGAATCTCGGCATCAAGGCGGCGAAGGGCGAGATCATTGCGTTCATCGACGACGATGCCTATCCCGATGCGCACTGGCTTGAATACGCAGTTCGCTATTTTGGAGACGAGACGATTGGCGCCGTCGGAGGGCCTGGCGTGACGCCGCCTGGCGACTCGTTCCTCGCGCGCATGGGCGGGCGCGTCTACGACAATCTGCTCGTTTCGGGCAACTACCGCTACCGCTACAAGGCGGGCGGCGTGAGGCGCGACGTTGACGACTATCCGAGCTGCAACCTCTTTGTCAGGAAGTCGCTTCTCGATTCCTTCGGCGGCTATCGCACCGACTTCTGGCCGGGCGAGGACACTCTTCTCTGTAAGGACATCGTCGACGCCGGCAAGCGCATAGTATACGACCCCTGGGTAGTCGTGTGCCACCACCGCCGTCCTCTTTTCGGGGCGCATCTGAGGCAGCTTGGCCGCTACGCGTTTCACCGCGGCTATTTCTGCAAGCGCTATCCGTCCAATTCGCTTCGGCTTTCGTATTTCATTCCGACGCTTTTCGTCGCGTATCTCTTTATCTGGGCGATTCTCGTCGCGATCCCGCAGCCGGACATTATGTCGGTAGAGCTCTTCTGCATCTGGCAGGGGCTTATCTCGATGCCGATGCTCACGTACATTCTTCTTGTCTTGCTGACTTCCTTCTCGCTCAATCCCGCGGTTTGGATCATAACGCTCTGCGGCGTTCTTGCCACGCATGTGACTTACGGTGTCCGCTTCCTTGGCGGGCTTCTTGCGAAAAAAGCCCCCTGCGAGTTCATCGGCAAAGATCACGCCTGATATTTGCGGCGTGCGCGGTTACGGCTTAGTCCGTTAAAAATCGCCGCGCCGCCCGATGGTGAGGCCTTCGCCCGACCTGCTCGCCCGACCCGCAGTTTGCGGGCACCCCACCAGCATGATTTTGACGCGCGCGCCTTCACGCGCGCCCTTTACGCCGCCGGTCAAAATCACGCCGGGCCCGCAAACGTGCTCTCGGGCGCCAGTCGGCTCTCCGGCCTCTGCGCTTCGCTTCGACCATCGGTCGGCGCGGCGACAGCCTTGCGGCTGAAAACAAAAATGCAAGCCGCCAAAACATCCACGGTGAGTCCGCGCTTGGCACCCTCGGGAGCTGGGGCAAGGCGCGTTTTTCTTCGTAGCATCTGCGCTCGCCGATGTCCCATCGGCTCGCTTAACCTTGTCCGCGGCGAATCTTCCGCGTGGTTGATTTTAGTGCGGCATGTTCGCTATAATATTCCCCAAAACCGTTGCTACTGCGGAAAGTGGCAGAAGGCAACGAAATGTAAAAAGAGAAACGCAAAAGGGGTGTTTCCCCATTTGATTGAGTTATGATTTTCAAATGTCCATATTGTGGAAAAGAGAATGAGCTTATAATGTTGCTCATGCGCCGCGGAGAGCCGCGTTCAAAGACATGCAAGGGCTGCGGCAAGCAATTCTTCGTGCGGTATACTGCACAAAAGGCCGAGGATTTCTGGGCCGAGCATTTTGCCAGATCGGGGCGCATGAGTCTGGAGTCGCGAATCCTTCTTGTATTCTTTCTGGCTCTTGGCCTCGCGTTGGTTGGTTTGATCGTCTATGCGCGGGTGAATAACCGAACGATTAGCGATCCCGAGAAAGCGATCAGGAGCATGGGCTACACGAAAGGCCCCGACGGCATTTACCGATAGTGAACGGTCACAAGTAGTTAAGCGAGACGACGATGAGTCGGCGAGCGCAAAGACTACGAAGGAAAACGCGCCATAGAGGAAGGTCGGGCTAACGGCGCATGTGTGAGGAATGAGCGCAGGGGAACGGCAAGACTACATGCGCCTGTCGCGAAGCGATCAGGTTGCCCGAGGCCGAAGGCCGAGCACGGTTGCCCGAAACAAAGCCGCACGTTGGAAGGCAAATCTGCGCAGTAAATCGTGGAGTGGCGCCTTGGGGCGCGTTTTTTTGGTATAATAGACGCAATGTATTCTGACATACCGCTTTGGCTCTCGATTGTGATGATCGTCGGGGGGCTTGTTGCCCTCGCATGGTCGAGCGGCGTGTTTGTAGACGGCGCGGCTCAAGTGGCCAAGGCGCTCGGCATTTCTCCGTTCGTAGTGGGCATGGTCGTCATCGGTTTCGGAACGAGCGCCCCCGAGCTTTGTGTAAGCGCCTTGTCGGGACTTTCCGGGCATGCCAACCTCTCGCTCGGCAATGCCTACGGCAGCTGCATCTTCAATGTCGCGGTGATTCTCGGCGTCTCGGCTTTCATCTGCCCGCTTGTCGCTCGACCTACGACAACGCTTGTCGCGGGGCCTGGGCTTGTCGCCATATCGCTCTTTTCTATGTTTGTTCTCCGCGATGGCCGTTGCACGCGCCTCGACGCTGGAATCCTCCTCGTCGCCTTTCTCGTCCTTTTGCCGCTCTACTGCTGGTTCGACCAGCGCACGAAGGGCGCGGCGGCGGAGAGCGCCGCTTCCTCGTCGGAAACGGACAAGAAGGGCCTTCCGCTCGCCGTCGTCAAGGTGCTTGTCGGGCTTGCCGTTCTCGTCGGCTCGTCGCATATCCTCGTGTGGGGGTCTGTCGATCTCGCCAAGACGCTTGGTGTTTCCGACCTGATGATCGGGCTCACGATCGTCGCCGTGGGCACTTCGCTTCCGGAGCTCGCGAGCGCTATTGCCTCTGCGCGTCGCGGCGAGCACGAGTTTGTGCTCGGCAACATAATCGGCTCAAACCTGTTCAACATGCTCGCGGTCGTGGGGCTCGCCTGCGTCATCTCGCCTGTTGACGAATTCTCTCCCTATGTTCTCAGGCGCGATCTTCCGCTCAATGCGCTGCTTTCTCTTTCCATTCTTGTCTTTGGCTTCAACTGCAGGAACCCGAGGGAGCCCGGGAGGATTCGCCGCCGCGAGGCCGCGGTCTGGCTTCTCGTCTTTGTCGGATACTCCGTAGTGATGTTCCTCCAGGAGACGGGCAGGCTGTAGAAAAACGATTTAACGACAGGACATACCATGGCAAGAGTTATCGCAATAGACGGACCGAGCGGCGCTGGGAAGAGCTCTGTGTCGCGCATCGTCGGCAAGAAGCTTGGCTTCCTCCATGTCGACTCGGGTGCACTCTACCGCATCATGACGTGGCAGGCGCTCGTCAAGAAGGTCGATACCGACAACCCCGAAGCGGTCGCGGCCTTTGCGCCGACTGTCGATATCGAATGCCGTCCCGAGAACGGTGCAATTGCCTACTATGTCGGCGGCGAGCTGCCGGGCGAGCGCATCCGCACGCCCGAGATCAACGCCCATGCCTCGCAGGTCGCGACCGTGAAGGCCGTTCGCGACAAAATCACCGCGCTCCTGCGCGATATGACGCGCTTCGGCGATCTTGTAGTCGAAGGCCGAGACATCACTACCGCTGTTTTCCCCGATTCTCCCGCTCGCTTCTACCTCACGGCGTCTGCCGAGGCGCGCGCCATGCGTCGCCAGAAGGAGGAGGTCGAAAAGGGGATCGCCAACCAGTCTGCGGAGACTGTCAAGGCGTCGCTCCTTGCGCGCGACGCAATAGACTCCACGAGAAGATACGCTCCGCTCAGGAAGGCGGATGGTGCAATTGAAATCGACTCTTCCGACCTGACGCTTGAGCAGGTGGTCGATATCGTTCTGGAGAAGATACATGAGACTTTCGATTAAGATCTGCCTTATCGTCCTCGCCGCGTATTTCGCAGCCGCCGTCTACGGCGAGGTGCAGTATCGCGTCGCTCTTGCGCGCGACGTGACGCCTGCCTACAACGTCGTGAACACCAAGGAGCGCTACCAGCCGCCGTCGGCCGAACATTGGCTCGGCACCGACAACCTCGGGCGCGACGTGGGGCTTCGGCTCGTGCAGGGCACGCGCATCGCGTTCCACGTCGGCATCATGACATCTCTCATCGCGATTCCGCTCGGCGTGTTCCTTGGACTTCTCGGCGGCTACTTCGGCGGGAAGGTCGACTCGGTAGTCGTTTGGCTATGCGCGACCGTCGCATCGATGCCGGGACTTCTTTTCATCCTTGCGATCTCGCTCGTCGTCGGACAGGGGCTGCTAGGCCTATACCTTGGCATCGGCTTTACGACGTGGGTCGGCGTATGCCGAACGATTCGCGCCGAGGTGATGAAGCACCGCGACCGCGCATACGTCCAGGCGGCGAAGGTGCTTGGCTACTCGCATCTCAGGATAATGTTCCGGCATATCCTGCCGAACGTCGCGCACATCGTCCTCATCCAGTTCTCGATACGCTTCCCGTCGGCCGTCGCGACCGAGGTGTTCATTTCGTTCCTCGGCATAGGCGTGCAGGGCGAGCCGTCGTGGGGAGTCATGATCAACAACGCGCGTGCGCGGCTTTGGCAGGGAGTCTGGTGGGAGATGACTTTCACGACGCTTGCGATCTTCGTGCTCGTTCTCGTCTTCAACCATCTTGCGGACTGTCTGCGCGACCGTCTTGACCCTGCGCTTCGCAGTGAAAGGTGACAACATGAACAAGTTCCTTTTTTCGACGTTTGCCGTTGTCGCTTGCTTGGCCGCCCTGGCCGAGCCGTGCGTGCTGGAAAAGGGCTATAAGCCGCCTGCCAAGCAGGCAGACGACGAGGTGGTGTCGTTGCTCGGTGAGCTTTCGTCGGACAAGGCCGCGGAGCCGCAAGCTGCCGAGACTGCCGCCGGCAAGATGCCGGCTCCCCCAGTCACGGCTGCTCCCCCAGTCACGGCTGCTCCCTCAGACACGGCTGCAGATACCCCAGTCACGGAGACTGTAACTGG
>JAFYQC010000035.1 GCA_017547265.1 Kiritimatiellia bacterium
CGAAGAGCAGCACCGCCTGGCGCTCGGTGAGCTGCGAAAGCGGGTCGGTCACGATGTCGAAGCCCTCCGATGGGGACTGCTTGATCATGTGGGACCGCGAGTGGCTCCACGCGAAGCGATAGATGGCGTCCCAGTCCTGGAGCGAGGCATAGGCACCCATCGTCAAGCCCGCCTCGGCGCGCCACATGTTCGGGTTGCAGAAGTTCCACTCCGTCACGGTGAACGGCTTGCCGAACACCCGCGTGCACGCCATCATAATCGGGAGCGAATAGGCGGCGCTGCCGTTCTGGAGATTGGCCTGGTTGTTGAAATGCATCACCACCTTGCCGGAGTTGCCATGGTAGATGTCGGCGTACTGGTGGTTGTCGACGACTTCAAGCGCCTCGCGTTCGTATGTCTGGGCCATGTTCTCCCACCAGTTGCCGCCAGAAATGAGCGTCTTCACGCCGGCTTCCTTGAGGCGCTTCGTCATGCGGCGGTTGGCGTTCGCCTTCACCTCGTAGACGAACTCGGCGAACTCCTTCTTCTTGCCAATGTCCTTCTTCTCGTACTGCGGATAGCCCTTCCCCTTCGCCCACTCGTTGTACTTCTTCACGTAGACATCGGCGGCGCCCGACCAGACGGACGCAATCGAGTCCTCGTTGAGAAGCGTGACGAAAAGGACAGCCGGATCGTCCTTCCACGCGACGCCGGTGTAGGGGTTCACGTGGTCGAAGAGTTCCATCGAGCGCTTGAACCACAGGTCCTCGGCGGGCTTGTGGATCGGGACGATCGCCTTGATGGTGCCGCAGTGAAGCGGCTTGTCGAAGCCCTCGCAGCTGCCATAGCTGCCCATCGCGTAAAGGTCGAAAGTGATGTAGACGCCGGCCTTCTTGCAGGCCGCGACGAGGTAGTCGAGCTGGTCGAGGCGCTGCGGGGAGATTGTCGGCCATGTACGACGGTTCCAGATGTCGTTCCACTCCTCCTTGGTGATCGTGACGTCGAGGTGGTGAAGTCGTATCGTATTCCAGCCGCGCGCCACAAAATCGCGCACAGCGCGATCGGCCTCCTCCTTCTTGAGGAAGTTCGCGTCGAAGCAGAGGTTCCCGCCGATGAAGCGGCGCGGCGCCTTCTTCGCATCCTTCTCGAACACGAAGTGCCCCTCGCGCGAGACGCGTGCGAACCCGAGAGAGCCGGCGACTTCGTCGCGCGGCGTGACCTTGGAGAAGTCGAGGATCGTGCCGGGCTTGACGTCGTTTGTCCAGGGGAACACGACCCACTTGTCGCCCGCCTCGACCTTCATGGGCGGCGGCGGGAGGCCAAGGTCGACCTTGCCGTCCGGCTTGTTGAGCGAGTCGGCCAAAGTGCCCGCGACATCGAACTCGATTGTCGAGGACGATCCGCCCTTCGCGTTCGGAAAATCGATCCGAACCTCGAAGCGGTCGGCCTTGTCCTTGCGGGAATCCTGAACAGCGACGTTACCCGCCGTTACCACGAGACGCAGCTTGCGGTCGCCGTTCTTCGAGACCACCTCTATCGACGACTTGTCGCTGATGCCGATCCATTCGTTGCCGAACTTCTCGGGAAGCGCCGCGCCGTTCACCTTGCCGCCCGCGTAATAGTCGATCGACAGCGGGAAGCGTATGTAGGCGCGCTCAAGCCCCATCGGCTTTCCATTCAAGGACGATATCTTCCAGCGCACATGCGCTTTCGCCGGACCTCCCTTAGAAACGTCAAAGAACTCCTCGCGGATAGCAAGCCCCGATCCGCCGGCCCAGATCTTGCCGGTGAAGAGCATCCCCTTTCCGTACTTCGGGTCGTCGACTGTGCCCTTCTTATGCTCTTTCGCGGCGTAGTCCTGCGCCGTGTACTGCCAGCCGGGGCCGAACGCAACGAAGTTGACGAAGCCGTAGTTCGCTTTCGGCCCGTCCTTCAATATATCGCCAACATGCAGAAGCCCTCGCCCGTCTATGCCGATGTTCGCGCCCGTCTCGGCACGGCAGACAGGCGACGCAATCGTGGCCAACGCAACTATCGCGCCAAGCGCGGCTGCAAGATTCAGACGAGTCCTTTTCATCGCTTCGTTCCTTTCAATTAGATGGTATGCGACTATCTGATGCGCAGGGAGAAGCCTGCTCCAACGACCAGCTCGCCGCCAGCACCATCCGAGGTGTCGACTATTTCGTCAATGCCGGAAGATGCGGTGTAGGTGCCGGGCTTAACTCTCCTGCCACCCAGATAACAAGTAGCGACTTCAAGCCTGCGCCCATAGAGATTAAGTGTGCTGTGATTCGCCAAACTGAGTGATGCAATTTTCGCCTTGTCCGTAAGGAAGACATGGGCGCCACCGCCAATTTCAAGCGAAGCCAGCTTCAGCATATCGTTCTCGCCGCCATGGCGCGTAGACGGGAACGCGGTGAAGTCGTTCGTGCAGACGGTTGTCCAGTTCACAGTCGCGTTGTTCTGGAAAATGCGTATCGTTCCCGCGCCCTCCGGCTGAGCTCCATCCTGTAGGTACACAGTGCCCGCCGTGGTGTGGTGGAGGCGCGTGCCGTCGCCGGCATTCCAGGCGACGCCCTGCGCGAAGACATTGGTAGTCCACCAGTCGGAGAACGTCTCCCCCGCCTTCGTGAGCCGCACCGACACACGACCTCCGCCTGGATAGAGATGATAGTTGTTGTCGGCATCCCAGTTGCCGCCTCTGTTTCCGTTCGCCATAATAGTTCCGGAGCCCGAGAGCGAGCCGGCCGTAATATTAATCGTTCCGGCCGCGCCGTACCAGTGGCCGCCGATGGCATTCGCGCTCGCGGTTCCGTCGAGCGTGAGAGTGCCGTAGACCTTGAGAATAGCGACGCCGCTTCCATACCTATAAGTCCCAGTGCCACGGTTTCCGGGGAGAGACGGCGAAAGAATCGAGTCGTAGGCAATGTCGGCAGGCGCGGCCGAATCCCTTGCACAGCCGACCGCTCCGCCATGCGCCCCGTAAGTCGTTCCGGAGAAAAGTGAAGTTGGGACCTTGTCGTCACCGGTCAGACCGGCGCCTTCAGTCAGGATATAGCCGTCCGAGGCGACGGTCATGTTCCCCTTCACGACGAGGTCCATCTTCGTGAAGTCGTTCGTCGAAGAGTTCCGAACGCGAATCGCGCCAACGGCTGCGCCGCCCTGAACGGTCAGGTTTCCGTTGAGAGTCAGCGTGCTGTTGGGGCTGAGCATCCACTGACCGTTGCCGACGACATGCTCCGTCGCGGTGGTGTCCGGAATGTCAAGCGTACCGCCGTCAAGCAGAATGCCACAGAAGCCAACGTTTGCGCCGAGTGCAGACGATCCGGACACAGAAGCAAGGCCGTTCGGAAGCGCGAGCGTCGCGCCTTCGGGGACGCGCAACACGCCGTTCGCGCCGAAGACCACCTCGTCGAAGGTCCACGTCTCGCCCGCGAGAACAGGCGTCGTGCGCTCTTTGGGCGGGTAGTACTTGTATTGGCCGTAGGCTGGGAGATTGCGGACGACTAGACGACCTTTCGTGAGCGTAGTTGTGCGGATAACGATCGTGCCGGCGCCGCCTGTGTGGCCGTATTCCGAGCTGCCGAGCGCGTGAACGTTCGCCAGGGGGAGAGCCATCTCCGAAGCGCCCGTAAGCAAAATCGAGATGCGCCCGCCAGCCGACGCGTTTCCGCCGTTGTTGCCACCGGTCGAGTTGCCGTCCGCGGAGATGGTGCCGGATCCGGAAAGCGAGGCCGTCTTAAGGTAGATGCCGCCGCCGGAGCCGTAATAGTGATCCCAGCCCTTGGAGTAACCGCCATTTGCAAGGATGGAGCCATCCAGCGTGGTCTCGCCGACGACCTCAATCCAGATGGCGCCGCCGCCAAATGCAGGATGCAGGTATTCCCCAGAGGCACCGCCAGGTATTGGCCAACTCTGTCCGGGATCGGCTGGTTCGAGAACATTGCCGTATGCGGAGCTGGAATCGCATGATCCGCCGTATGCACAGCCATTCGCAGTGGGCCACGGCGCCTTGCCAGACACAGTGATTGAAGCGCCGTTAGCAATCGTCAGCGAGCCGCCGACAGAGACCTTGAGTCGATAGAACGGGCTCGTCTTGTCGGACGTAGCGGTCGGGAGCGACCACTTGCCACTACTAATGATGGTGTCGCCCGTGACTGTAAACGACGTGAAAGATCCGCCGACTCCGGCAAAGGTCGTTACAAAAGTGACTGTACCAGTGTATCCATTCTCCTGTGTCCACGTAGCAACCGAGGCACCAGTATCCCATTCGCAGTTCGCTGAGGAGAAGCGACCGTCGAAAAGCACCTTCTCGGAAGATGTCGGCGTATGACCTTCGGACCAATTGGAACCTACGGACGCAAGACCGTCCGACGATGCGACCCACGTATTGTAGCCAGTTGGGGCGACGAGATTGATAATGTTGAGCACAGCTTCATTCGCAGATGGTATTTCATAGTTGCCGGCAGAGAGCGAAACGGCAACCTCTATGTCCGCACCCACTGACGGGTCGACAAGCGGCGTCACAAGAAGGCATGCCGTTGTCTCACCTGCAGGGATCGTGACGGCAGTCGGTGCTGCCCAGGTCGTTCCCTCGGCAGCCCCTGTAGCGGAAGAGGAAATCGAGTAGTTCACGGTAAGCGGGAACGGATCGCTGGAATTCCTCGTAACGATGACCGTGCCAGCAACAAGTCCATTTTCATTCGCGTCCGTCGTCGCTCCTAACGTCAGTTCTCCAGTGTAGAGTGTTCCAACCACGGCTTCGTCCACGCCAAAGTCATTCGTTGCAAGGACAGAGACCTGGTATGTCTTGTTTGCCGCGAGTCCGAATAGCTCCCACGTTGCGGACGAGCCTTCCGAGACGGAATTGCCAAAGGCGTTGGTTGTCGCAGAGGAGCCATCGGATACGATCAGTGAGATCGTGTCGGCCGCATTTTTCTCCAATTCAGCGGAAACGGAATATTTCTCCGTGCCGACACGAGCGAGCGAGATATCGCCTATGACAGGCTCACCCATGTTGACATGGTAGAACTCGAGCTCCCATATCTGAAGAAGGTCTGTGGTGCTACCATTAACGGCCGTGCAGTTGAATTTGTAGTATTCATAGGCCGTCATGTTGGCAAACTCGTAGTAGCGAGCTTCGCCACTGCCGGACCAACTTGTTTCCGAGGTCTGTGTGTCAAGGACGTCCCAGACAGAACCGTCAATCGACCCCGAGAACGTCCAGGCCTTCGGTGAACGATTGGCGGTATCATAACCGCCCGCACTATCGTTGCCGTTCCAGATGCGGAGCGCGTTAACGGCTGCTGCCGTGTTTGTAAAATGATAGATACAATACATATTGCCAGCAGCCGTCTTAGCAAGCCACCGGCCATTGCCGTTACTGCGATTGCCGTCAAATGCGTGAGAAGCATTGTATTGACTACTGTGTGGCGTCGACTCTTCCGATACACAACCTGATGTCGCCGTAGTGAGATCTACGAGCGTCACACCTTCAGGCGGCATTGTGGCCGCACCAAACGCCTCCATGAAAATTAAAGTTGCCAATAACACACCGCTGACAATTGCCACTCTGCAATTATGCAAAGATTTCTTTGCGATGGTTGAGAACGTCCAATCAGAATGTTTCAAGTGCATTTGATTCCTCCTTCAAGAGTTTGGTCGAATTTTATCACATTCCCCGTCTTGCAGGAATATACAATAGTATATCCCAGCGAAACAAAGATGGGTCATGCGGCAGCCAATCGTGGAAAAGCTAATTACTCTTTACTACTTCCCGAGGCGAATTCTCGCGGAGAGGAGAGAGAATATCCTGTCGGGGTGCGATTCCCAAAGCAGCGGCTGCCCGTTTAGGCCGTAAATGCAGTCGTCTGCGAGCTTTTCCCACTTCTCGTTCAGTTCCGGGCCAAGGATCTTTGCGATAGATTCGATCTTGGCGACCATCGCCACCGCGCAGGCAAGGTCGCCCGCGGCAGAAAGCCAAGGTCCGTCCGCCCCCTTTTCCTCTACAAAGCGCCGCGCCGCGAGAAGCGCGACTTCCTTCATCACCGCCTCGGCCTTTTGAGCGCGCGAAGGGTCCGCAAGGCGAATCACCTCGAGCGAGGCATTCATCTGCAGGAACGAATACCCGGGCATCTGCCACTTCCGCTCCTGCTCTGAAAGCTTCGACACGCCCCACGACTGCTCTATCGCCTCGTCGACAAATTTCTCGTATGCCTCGCGGTAGCGCTCGTCGCCAGTCGTCTTCCATGCCGCGACATACACCATCGGCAGCCGCGCCGCCTCGTGCGGATGCACGTTCCACATCTTGAGGACGCCCTTCGCGTCCTGCTTGCCGTCAGCGTCAAGCGCATTCCATCCGTTCGCCTCGGTGACGTTTGCAATCATCCTGTCGGCAAGCGCGGCAAATGCGCCGCGGATCGCGCCCTTCTCGTCCTCGGACGCCATGCCGCTCATGTAGTAGCGGAAGAGTCCGTGGACGAAGTGGGTGATCTGGTCGCGCGACGAGCCCCTGTTCACCGTTGCGCCGTCGCGCGACACGCCGCGGCACACATAGCCGGGGATCCTCGTGCCAAGCGAGATGAGCGCCTTGGCGACGCCCTTCGCGCGCTCTGCGTCGTGCTTGTCGACGAGCGCCGAAAGCGCAAGCCCCGTGATTATCGCGCAATCTTCGGTATCATCCTCGCCCGCACCAAGGAAAAGCCCCGTCGCCTCGGAGCGAAACGTAGACGCGTGCGCCCAGGTCGCGGCAAAAGTATCGAACTGGTAGGAGGAAAGAATCGCGGACGCCGCCAGTAGAAGTGATGCTATCATGGCTGCATTATACCAAAACCGCCCGACGCCAATCTATACAATAGTATATGCACTGCAATGTGCCTGTTTGATATAATAAGGCCAACACAAGGGGACTACAATGAACAACAAGCTTGTCAACTTCGCACCACTCCTGTTCCTTGCCTTCGCCACGCACGCCGCCGTTCCGTATGGCGCCGCGCCGCAGCAGACCGGCGACCTCGTACTGCCGCCCGGCGAAATCACAGCCGCGACGCCGAAAATCCTCTTGATACACGGTGGCGGATGGACTTCCGAAAAATACCTTCGCGGCACGCTCTCCGGCGAAGCCGCGCTTTTCCGCGACGCTGGCTACGCGGTCTACAATATCGACTACCGTCTCGCGCCCGGAGCCGCCTGGCCGCTGATTGGAGACGACTGTCTTGCAGCCGCGAAGAAACTTGTCTCGTGCGAGGGGATGCCGGAACTCGCCGCTGCCGCGGGAAAGCCAATCGCCATACTCGGCGTCTCGGCTGGCGGGCATCTCGCGCTCATGACGGGACTCCGGCTCCCGCGCGCCTATGTGATTGGCGTAATCTCAGTTTCAGGCATCGCAGACCCAGAGCAGGATTCAAAAGACCACCCAGCACGCTATGAAGCGCTCTTCGCTGGCGGACCGATAGACCCCAAGGCGTTTCCAGAAGCGCACCTCTCGCCCGATGCGCCGCCGATCCTCTTCACCCACTGCTGGAACGACACGGTCGTTCCGATTATCTCGCCGATAAAACTCGCGCGCGCGATGATTGACCGCAAGCTCCACGCCGAGACATACTTCTACGATTTTGAGCGCACGAACCAAGGGCACGCGATCTGGAACATGGCGAACAAGTCCAAGCACGTCCTCTATCCCGACATCCACGAGCGCTGCCTCAAGTTCCTGCGCGACGTGCGCGGACTCCCGCAGCCGCTTCCGTCCTCTGCCAAGTCCACAGATGGCAAGCCCGCCGCCAACTTCAAGTTCCTCGGCAAGCTCCGCAACATACCCGCCGCGAAAGTAAAAGACAGCGGCGTCTCGATTGGCTTTGAATGCCTCGACCGCGACCTCTTCGACCCCGAGCCCTGCTACGACCGCATCGCCTCAATCGGCGTGAAGAACGCACGCGTTCAGACCGGCTGGTGGAAATGCGAAAAGGAGAAAGGCGTCTACGACTGGACCTGGCTCGACGGCATAGTAGACAACCTCGAAAAGCGCGGAATCAAGGTGTGGTTCAACGTCGGCTTCGGCAACAAGCTCTACATGACAAACACCTTCGGCGAGGCATCGGTCGGCTTCGTGCCGATCCACTACGGGCCCGAGTGCGAACAGGCGTGGAAAAACTACTGCCGTGCGCTTGCCGAGCACTACAAGGGGCGTGTGGACCACTTCGAGATATGGAACGAGGTGAACGGCAGCGCGTTCTGGCGTCCCAAGGACCCGAACGCGACGGAGTATGCGCGACTCGTCGCGATCACGGCCACCGCGATCCGCGAAGCACAGCCGGACGCGAAGTGCGGCGGATGCGTCATGGGCTTCCCAACGCCGTTCCTCGAGGAGCTCAAGCGTGCCGGCGGGTTCGCCCATCTGGACTTCTTCGCGTTACACCCCTACGACCCGCATCCCGAATCGGAATGGCCGAACCGCGTAAAATGGATGTGCGCCCTCCTCCACGGAGCTGGCCGCGGCGGGAAAGACGTCGAGATCTGGCAGGGAGAAAGCGGCTTCGCATCGTGGGCGCCTAAGAAATACTGGCAACCGCGCATCATCCGCGAAAGCGAGCGCGCGCAGGCCGTCTGGCTCCTGCGCCGCTATGTTCTGGACTTCTCGTTAGGAATCCCATTCTCCTCGTATTTCCAGACCGCCGACATGATGAAAAAGGGCTACCAGATGGCGAACTCGGAGCAGAGCGCGTTAAAGGTCGCGCGCCAGGGCGTGCTAAATGGCCTCACCTATACGCCGAAACCGTCGTACCGCGCCCTCGCAAGCATCGCCGCGGTGTTCCGCGACGGAGTTAGGCCGGATGCCAGGGCCGTCTTCTCCGCAACACGCGAGACCGACCCCTCTGACAAGCCGCCGCCGGACGGCGCGACGATTCGCTGCCTCGCCTTCACGCGCGGCCCAGAGCCGTTCAGCGTCACGCCGCTCTACGTCTACTACATGTCGACAGACCCGCAGCGCGCGTGGAGCGACAAGACCGCCCGCACGACGCTTCGAATCGAAGTAAACGACTACACGTCCATCCTCCGCTCGCCGGTTCTCGTGAACCTGCTCACAGGAGACGTCTTCGAGCTTTCGCTCCGCACAGATCCCGCAACGCCAGGCGCGATCTTCATCGACAACCTGCCGCTATCCGACGCTCCGATGCTGGTCTGCGACCGCTCCGCGATAGAGCTCGGTCGCTAACTCGTTAGAACGAGAAGTCGATTTGCCAACGAATGAAGTAGCCGGGCTTGTCGGTGTCGTAGTAATCGCCAGGATTGAACAACTCAGCTATGACATGCCCGTAGACCTCGAAACGCTCGCCCTTGTCCTTGGCAGGCGTCCAGACAGGGAATGCGTAGTGGGCGCGGGAGAAAAGCCCCTTGAAGCGCCCGTTGCCACCGCCGATTCCGTCGCGGTCGGCCGCAAACACCGGCCCGGTGGAAACTGTGAACTTGTGACGCGGCGCAAACTCAACGCCGCCCCAGAGCTTTAGGTAGTGCTGGTTCGACCACCAGCCGACGCCGTCGTGCGTGCCGTAGAGGTACATTTCCGACTCGATTGCGTCACGGCCCCACATCGGGTCCCACTTGCCGCTCATATAGCGGTAGTCTGCGCCACAGGTGGGCTTCCAGCCCTCGCGCGAACTCTTCCAGTTGATTCCGGCGAAACCGCTCCACTCGCCACACCTCTGGTACATCAAGTCGAAATCGGCCTTGACCGTCTCGGAAAGCCGCGGCTGGACACGCACGCCTAAGAGATCGGTGCGCCGGCTTCTCTGTGGGCTCTGCGTTTTGCGCAGACGCTTGGTGATGGCGAACACCTGGTATTCAAGCCATTCAGTCGGGTTCTGTCCCCACACGACGCCCGCGCCCCAGTCGTCCTGGTTGCCGGAACCGTCGGGAAAGCGCGAGGAGAGCGAGGAAAGGCGGTGACGGTCGTCGCCAATCCTAAAGTCGCTCGCCGAGTCGAAGTTGTAGAGACCGAAGACGTCGAGCGTCGAGGTCTCGTTCACGTGGAAGCGGACAGACGCCATGTCGGTGTAGAGCGTACGCGACCCGTCGCCCGGAGTACCATCGACAAGGATGCGTCTAAGCCCACAGAGCCCAAGCAGATCCTGACGGCCTACCTTCAAGTCGAGGAAGCCGTCAAACACGCCCTTTCCTTCGATATACAGATTGTCGAGGACGATTTCGCCTGGCCACGCAGTCGTGCGGTTCGCAGGTCTGCTGTTCCAGCGGAACTCGTCTGTGAGACGTCCATAGAGCGTCCAGAGGCCTGCCGAGCCAGCATCGCCCTTCACCTCGGCCCAGACGCGCGGGCGGAAGCGAATGTGGTTGCGGTAGCCCGACTCGCGGAAGCGGAACGCACGGAAGCCACCATACGGATTCCCTGGGACATGATCCATTATTTCCTGGCGGATGCGCAGGTCTGCGCCCGCGTTAAAGCTAAGCCCCGAGTCGTCGGATTCCTGAACAACGGCTTCAGGAGCTGTCGCTGCCGGGATGGCGACTTCCGTAGCAGCAGGTTCAGAAGCTGTGGCTTTCGGGGCAGCGGACTCCTGATCGGCCGCAGCGCAGTGAGAGAAAAGCGCGAGCGCGGCGCTCGCAACGCAAATGCCGCGGAAGGGAATCGTCATGCGGGGTATACCTTTCTTACTTGACGGGTTCGAGGCGTTCCTTGCCGCCCATGTAGGGACGAAGAACCTCAGGAATCGTCACCGAGCCGTCGGCGTTGAGGTGCTGCTCGAGGAGCGCGACAACGAGGCGCGGCAGGGCGACGCCAGAGCCGTTCAGCGTGTGGACGAGCTTCGTCTTGCCGTCGGAGTCCTTGAAACGGCAGTTGAGGCGACGCGCCTGATAGTCGGTGAAGCAGCTGCACGAGCTGACTTCAAGCCACTGCTGCTCACCGGGAGCCCAAAGCTCGAGGTCATAGCACTTAGCGGCCGAGAAGCCCATGTCGCCAGACGAGAGCATGATGACGCGGAACGCGAGGCCGAGCCCGGTAAGGACTTCCTCCGCTTCCTTGACGAGCGTCTCAAGCTGCTGGAACGAGACGGACGGGTGGACGAAGTTGACCATCTCGACCTTGTCGAACTGATGGACGCGGAGCATGCCGCGCGTCATCTTGCCGGCGCTGCCGGCCTCGCGGCGGAAGCACGGCGT
>JAFYQC010000036.1 GCA_017547265.1 Kiritimatiellia bacterium
AGCCGCTTATCGTAGGCAAGATTGGCGAGGGATTCTTCGACAGCCAGCTTTTCAACTTCGTAGGAGATCTTGAGAAGGGCGACCTTGGCTATTCCGTCGAGATGAAGGAGCCCGTCGTGGACATCCTTAAGCGCGGCGTCGGGCCGAGCCTTTCGCTCACTGTCCCGATCCTCGTCGGGGGCACGGTCGTGGGGCTTCTCCTTGCTTTCGTCGCGGCGGCGTGGAGAGGGCGGTTCCCAGACAAGACGATTCTCTTCTGCTCGACCGTTCTCATGAGCGTCAACTACGTCGTGTGGGTGCTGGCGGGCCAGTTCCTCCTTTCCTACAAACTGGGGCTTTTCCCGATATGGGGCTACCGAAGCTGGTTCTACCTCGCGCTCCCCGTCCTGATTGGCGTTGTCTCGTCGCTTGGTGTTGACGTAAGGTTCTTCCGTATGGCGATACTCGACGAGCTCTATAAGCCGTATGTCCTCACCGCGCGCGCAAAGGGCCTCTCGGGCGCTGCGATCCTCGTAAAGCACGTCCTGAGGAACGCGCTCATCCCGATCGTCACCTACATTTCGCTTGCGATACCCTATCTCTTCACTGGCTCCCTCCTCCTCGAGTCGTTCTTCGGGATTCCTGGGCTTGGATCGGTGTCGATCAACGCGATACACTCCGCCGATATGGCGGTTGTTCGGGCGGTCGTCGTTCTCGGCGCTCTCCTATACCAGTTCGTCAACCTCGTCACGGACCTTGCCTACGCGGCGCTCGATCCGCGCGTCAGGTTCCAGAATGGCTGAAATGGGAGTCGCGTCAATCGTCGATCTTGCAAGGGGCGCCGATCTCTTCAAGGGCTTTTCGCCCTCAGAGGTGGAATCTCTCCTGTACCGCTTCAATGGCGTCAAGAAGTCGTTTGCGAAGGAAGAGACTGTGGCGCTCGCGGGACTTGAGGTGAAGCGGCTTTTCGTCGTCGTGTCAGGACGGCTCCGAGTCTACGAGAAGACGGCCCGCGGACACCAGATTTTTGTCAGGGAGATATGCACCGGCGAGGTCCTCGGGATGTGGATACTCTTCACGCCCGAGATCACTTGCTGGCCTGGTACCGTCGTGGCGGCCGAGCCGAGCGTCCTCATTTCGCTCGACATGTCGGTCGTGCGGCAGATGATGGAGATGGCTGCGCCGGAAATGGCGAGGTTCTCGTCGAACGTCTCTAAGATCCTCGCCCGGGAGTTCTTCTCGTCCTGGCGGAAGATGACGGTGATGAACGCGCCGACGATAGAGGCAAAGATACAGATGTACCTGACGGAGCTGAACAACGAAACGGGGAAGACCGGTGTCGTCAAGATTCCATTCGACCGCGAGCGCATGGCCGAGTACTTCGGTGTGACCCGTCCGGCGCTTTCGCGCTCGCTCGGTCACATGCGCGACCGTGGTCTCATCTCATGGCGCAAGAACGAGTTCAGAATAAACTTCTGAATTCGCACTTGCCATTTTCTTTGTTTTCAAATATAATATACCCGTATGAAAACATGGCTTTCCTTTTGGTATGGGATTTTCAAGAACAATCCCATCTTTCGGCTTGTGCTTGGACTCTGCCCGACCCTTGCTGTCACGACGAGCCTTGAAAACGCCCTTGGTATGGGCCTCGCGGCGACATTCGTGCTCGTCTGCTCCAACGGCCTCGTCTCCGCGTTGAGGAAGGTGATTCCGCCTGCCGTCCACATTCCCTGCTACATCGTCATCATTGCGACGTTCGTCACGGCCATCGACCTTTTGATGCAGGCGTACCTGCCAGACCTTTCGGCCTCGCTCGGCATCTTCATTCCACTGATTGTCGTCAACTGCATCATCCTCGGCCGCGCCGAAGCGTTTGCCTCGAAGAACGGCATCGTCGACTCGCTTGCAGACGGCCTTGGGAGTGGCATCGGCTTTACGCTCTCCCTGGCCCTCATAGCCGCGGTCCGCGAGATTGTCGGCGCCGGTACGCTTACCGTTTGGGGCGACATCGCAATCAAGGGTATAAACCCAGGCCCCGTCACGCTTGCGATCCTTCCCGCTGGCGGGTTCATCACTCTTGGACTTCTTCTTGCTCTCATCAATCGCATAGGCGAATGGAACGCGCGCCGCCACGGCGCACCTGCGCCGCTCCCAGTGAACCTCGACTGCCGCCACTGCACGATGTGCGGCCGCGGCAAGGAAGGCGACGCCGAAGGAGCCAAGTCATGAAGTGCCCCAAGTGCGGCGTTGACGACGACAAGGTGCTTGACTCGCGCGGTGCGCGTGACGGCGCGGCGATTCGCCGCCGCCGCGAGTGTCTCAAGTGCGGCTACCGGTTCACCACGTACGAGGAAATCGACCGCGACGAGGTCCTCGTCATAAAGCGCGACGGCACGCGCCAGACGTTCGACCGATCCAAGGTCGACAAGGCCATCAGGATCGCATGCGGCAAGCGCCCCGTCAGCGACGAGCAGATACGCACGATGATTGACCATGTCGTCGCCAATCTCGAGGGCGACGAAGTGTCGGCCGACAAGATTGCGGAGCTCGTGATGCACGAGCTCCACAAGGTCGACGAGGTCGCGTACATTCGTTTCGCGAGCGTCTATCGCCAGTTCAAGGACGTGGCGCAGTTCCTGTCCGCAATAACGGAGATCGTGAAGAAGTGAAAGCCGAAAGCCATAGACCACCGGTGCGCGTGGCCCTCATGGGGCTTGGCCGCGCAATGTTCGAGGACCACTATCCGGTCTTCAAGGCACATCCCGCGCTCTTCAAGGTCGTCGCCGCATGCGATCTAATGAAGGAACGCCGCGACATCATAGCGAAGGACTTCCCCGACTGCAAGATGTTCCGCAGGTTCTCCGACATGCTCGACGAACGCGACATAGATGTCGTCGACATAGCGACTTGCTCTGTAGACCACGTGAACCACGCGCTAATGTCCCTCGAGCGTGGGTTCTGGACGCTTCTCGAAACTCCGCTCGCACTTACGTTCGACGACGCGCAGGTGCTGCGCGGCGCTGCACAGAAGGCGAAGAACAGGTTGCTTGTGTTCCACCGCGGCTTATTTGCGCCCGACTTCCTGCTCACTAAGGAGGTAATGGCCGACACGAGGCTTGGCGACATATACCAGGTATGTGTCAGGCGCGAGGACTTCATCCGCCGCGACGACTGGCAGACGGTGAAGCGCCTCGGTGGCGGCGCGGCCTATTATGCGATGCCCGACCTTGTTCTTCAGGCGCTGCGCCTGCTGCCTCTTCCCCCGATACAGATGTGGAGCGAGCTTAAACGCGTCGCGTCCCTTGGCGACGCCGAGGACTGCGTACATGTCTGCCTGAAGACCCGCGGCGCTGTGTCGGCCGACATCGAGTTCAATGGCGGTGTCCTTGCTGACGACAGGATGCCTTCCTTTGTCATACGTGGCTCGCGCGGCACCTTCAAGATCCTCCCCGGTGCGACCGAGGGCCTCCTTACGATCATAGACCCCGACTTCTCGTTCCCGCGCCGTCGCTCGTCCGTGCGGACGCCCGAAATCGTCGATATGCACGAAGACGTTCCGGTGAAGAAGATACCGATTTCGCTCCCGAAGGGCACACTTCACGGGCAGAGCGCTTTTTGGCGTCACGTCTACGACACGGTGCGCACGGCGGCGGCTTTCCCGCTTGCGCTCGAGGAGTCGATCGAGGCAGTGAAGTTCGCGCATCTCATGAAGAAGACGAGTCCGTTTGGAAAGTGACGAAGATGACGCAGAGCTTAGAGGACTACCTTGAGACGATATTCGTCTTGATTGACGAGGGCAAGCCCGCGCAGGTGCGCGACGTCGCGCGGCTTCTCGACGTAAAGATGCCGTCCGTCGTCAAGGCGATTCACGAGCTGAAGAAACTTGGCCTCGCGACGCAGGAGCCATACTCGCCCATCAACCTCACGCCGAAGGGCGAGAGGGTCGCAAGGCATGTCCTGAACCGCCACAAGCTTTTAAGGTCGTTTCTTGTCAAACTTGGCGTCAGTCGGCGTATCGCCGACAGGGACGCATGCCTGATGGAACACATACTTTCGGCGGAGACGATAGACAAGATCCGCGCATATACAGAGAAAAGCAAATGAAAAGCCAGATAAACATAATGAGGCAGCTCCAGGAGCTCGTCCTCACACGCGACGAACACCACCAGACTGGTGACGGCAGCCATCTCGATTCTCTCAACGAGTCGATCGACGAGTTGCAGAAGAAGCTCGACCCGCAGAGCGCCGGGCTATATTCCAGGCTCTACAAGAAGAGCCACATCGTCCTCGCCTCGATGTCGAACGGCTGTTGCAGCGTGTGCGGCATGCAGGTTCCGATTGCTCAGGCCCAGCAGGTCCGCCTTGGGCAGCATCTCGTCGCGTGCTCGAGCTGTGGACGCATCCTCTTCGCGGACGACGCCGACGCGGCGCGCAACGTCTCCGAGAAGGGTGATCGCGACGAGCCCAAGACGGGCATTTCGCGCTTCTCCGCAGAGGAGCTGATGATCGTCGACCTTGGCGCAGTCTCGCGCGAGGACGCGATCGCCACGCTCGCCAAGGCCATGGAGGACAACCATTTCATCTCCAACGCCGACAGCCTCATTGCGGCCGCGATGGACCGCGAGGCGGTGCTTTCGACCGCGATGGACGATGTCGCGTTTCCGCACGTCAGGGGCGTTGAAGGCGGTGGGCTTACGCTCGCGATGGGCGTTTCCAAGGAGGGCGTCGACTGGGCTGGCGAAACCGTTCACCTCGTGTTCCTCTCCGCGATCCCCGTAGCTGTCAGTGCGTTCTATCTGCGGCTCATGGCCGGTCTTGCGCAGGCATTCTCTAAGAAGGATGTCCGAGCTGCGGCCGTTGCTTCGAAAGATGCGGCGACTCTCTGGAAGACGCTCGTCAAGGCCACTCGCCACACCGTGAAGTGACGCTTCGCGCTGCCATATCGGCGTTTGCCGTTTTTGCAGCCGCCGTCGCATGCGCAGCTCCGGCGAAGAAGCCGGTCTCAGCGTCTCGCCGTGCGGTTGCTGCGCCTGTGCAGACGGCACACCGCCGTTCGCCTTATGTCGGTGCGATCTGCGCCGATGCGACGACGGGACGCGTCCTCTCTACCGACAGCGCCGATGCCGAGGCCTATCCCGCGAGCGTCACCAAGCTGATGACGCTCTTTCTCGTCCTGGAGGATGTTCGTGCAGGGAAATACGACCTTGATTCGCGCGCCGTCGCGACACCTGACGTCAACCGCTGCGAAGCTAGCTGGATAGGAATCAAGGTCGGGGAGGCGATGTCGATCCGCGACCTGTGCCTTGCGCTGATGGTCGAGAGCGCGAACGACGCGGCGATAGTGCTTGCCGTAAACTCCGCAGGGTCGTTTGACGACTTCGTCGCCAGGATGAACTCTCGCGCTGCCGAACTCGGCATGACGAGGACGCGCTACTACAATCCGAACGGACTTCCCCCGAATTCCGCGAAGCGCTATCCGTGGAAGTCGTTCAATATCTCGACGGCGGCCGACCAGCTGAAGCTCGCGCTTGCGATCCTCAAGTTCCCCGAGGCGCTCGAATTCACTTCCGTAAAGACGTGCGATCTCGTGAAGACGAAGGGCGGCTACCGCATAGGCGTGACGCGCCGCGTCAACGAGCCCCTGCGCAGAACGGAGCTTGCGCCCGGCGAGAGCATCGTGAAGAACCTCTGCAACCACAACAACGTGATGGTGAAGGACAAGCAGAAGATCTTCAACCCCGACGGGCGCGAGGCGGTAGACGGGCTCAAGACCGGCTATATCGACGCCGGCGGCTCATCGGTTGTGATTACTGGAACACGCGGCGGAAAGCGCGCCGTCGCGGTCGTACTCGGGTCCTCGTCCTCGAAGGAACGCGACGAACACGCCGCGCGCCTCATTTCCGACGCGCTCGGCGCAATCGCCTGGTAGTTGTTACTCGAGGTTCAGGAGAATAAGCCTGAATACATCTCTTGCCCTTGTCGGCCAAAGCCGCGAAGGGGTTTCGGCTTCGAGCGGGTCCTGTATGAACCTGGGGAGATCCGGCAGGAAGTCAAGCCCCGCCTCTTCCTCTAGTTCGTCTATCGAGACTATGTGCCTCGCGGCCCATTCGCGCCACGATGTGTGCTGGTCGAAGACGACGGCAAGCGCTCGCACGTCCATTCCCTCCTGGGCGACGACCAGCTGGTAGAACCGCCCCGGTATCTCGATGTCGGTTCCGCTGAGGGTCTCGCCATGCCCATTCGGTATTGTGCCGACGATTACCCACAGTTCGCCGTATTTCGCAGGCCAGAAGTCGGCGATGCGGTGCTCCACGTTGCGCCACACGCCGCGGTTGAGCGCGGGCGTCTGGGGCGCGACGTTTGACATGAGGAACGTCTTCTTCTGGTCTTCAGTCCCGTATCGCGACTCGATCGCGTGGTTGGGTACCATGTGCCCGCGGTCGTAGCCGCTGCGCTCGTACGCGGAAGGGGCAGGGGAGTTTGCGGCCTCTTTGTCCTTTGTGAAGTTCGGACGCTTCCCTGATGCGTAGAGTTGCTGTGGCGTCACATGGTAGGCGCACCAGACCGGGCGCTTGAGCGACGGCGACCAGCCGACGGCGAATTCACCGCGGTTGAGAACCGTTATGTCGGACGGTTGCACGTTCCCGACGCGACGCGGCGCTCCTGCGAAGAACACCTTGCCCTCAGGTGGCTCTACGTCGTATTCGTATACTGCGTCGTGGCCGGTGATGTCGAGCGCGTCCGTAATGTCGCCGAGCCCGTTTCCCGCCCAGAAGAGCGACGCAGTAATAAAGCCGGGCCACGATTCCCTTCGTTCGTCGAGCCAGGCCTTCGGGTGGTGGACAAACCAGACAGCCGCGAAGGCGAATGCAGCCGCGAAGGCGAAAAGGGCGGCAATGGTCGCGTACGCGATTTTGCGCGTACGCGACGTCTTGCCTTTTTTCCGCCGCCTCGCGCTCATAGATTGTCGAGCTCGATGCGGATTGTGCGGCTCTTTATTGCCTGCGTCCGGTTTGGATCGATGTCGTCGGCCGTATGGCGCGTGACACCGTCATTGCGGGTGTCGGGCACGGTGAGCTTGGCACCGCATGCGGGGCATTCGGTCTCCTGGCCGATAAGGTCGAAGGTGGCCTCGATCTCCGTATGGCAGTGGTCGCAGAGAAAGCTTGTGAAGCAATCGTCGTTCATAGGCCGAGCTTGGTGGCGCTGCGCCACGCATAGTATTTCTTGAGTTTGAGTTTCTTTGCGGCGGCTTCGTCGCAGAAGATCCAGGCGTCGTTGTGCGCCTGGAGCGCCGAGGCGGTGCAGAACTGGCTCATCGGGCCTTCCACGCAGCCCTTGACGGCGTCCTGCTTGTTTGCGCCGAAGGCGAGGAGAATGATCTTCTTCGCCTCGCAGATAGTGCCGACGCCCATCGAAAGCGCACTCTTCGGAACGGCCTTCATGTCGCCCTTGAAGAAGAGACGCGCGTTGTCCTTGACCGTCGACGGAGTGAGGTAGACTATCGAGGTGCGGCTCTTGAGCGAGGTCCCGGGCTCGTTGAAGGCGATGTGGCCGTCAGATCCGATGCCGAGCACCTGGATGTCGATGCCGCCGGCCTTCTTGATCTGGGCTTCGTACGCCTTGCACTCCTTCTCTGGGTCCTTGGCGAGCCCGTTGAGGACGTGCGTGTTTGAGAGCTTGATGTCGATCTTCTCGAACAGGTTCTTGTTCATGAAGTACCTGTAGCTCTGGTCATGCGTGCCGGGGAGCCCGTAGTACTCGTCGAGGTTCCAGCTCTTCACCTGCTTGTAGCTCACTTTCTTCGCCTTGACGGCCTTGGCCATCTCGGTGTACATGAGTACAGGCGTCGAGCCCGTCGCGAGTCCGAGAACCGTCTTGGGGTTCTTCTTCACTGCGGCGGTGATCATGTCGGCGGCCAGCTTTGAGGCCTCTTCCTTCGTCTTGCAGATTACAACTTCCATGTTTATTTCTCCGTTTCTGTTTGGTGGTTTGAATCAATGTAGAAAGGTTTTAGCGGAAGGGGTTTCCTGTCAACTGCCACTTTCGCTGGAGCTTGAGTTTCAGTTGGTGTTGGAGTTGGAGTTGGAGTTGGAGCGGGGGCGGGGGTTGTGACCTCCGTTGTCTGCTCTTCTTCCGGAACGGTCATCGTCACGCGGTAAAGCGCACGGACGCCGAAAATCGCAATCAAGAGAATCACGACTGCTGCGGCTGCGAGCGCGACCATGCGCCAGTTGACGATTGGCATAGAGAATCCGTCATCGGTCGGCATTGGCGCGGCATAGCGCGAAACTGTCTGCGCAGGCTCGGTAGCGGCGGGCTTCCCTGGCTCGACTGGCTTCGCGGGTGCATCGAAGTCGATGATTGACTGGACTCTTGCTGGTGGCTCTGGCGCGACGGGTTTCGCCTGTTCGGGCGGCGTGTCCATGACGGGCGCCGGCTTCGGTGCAGGAGACGAGGCAGGTGCCGGCGCACTCTTCGCGGCAGATGTACCGCGCCCGCTGTATATCTCCATGAAGGCTTCCACGAGCGGCTTTGGCTCGAGTCCTACGGCTTCGCAGTAGAGCTTGACGAACCCGCGTCCGTAGATCGGCGCGACGATCTTGGAGAAGTTCTCGTTCTCGAGTCCTTCCACCACCTGGACCATCATGTGCGTCCGCTCCGCTATCTGCCCGGGCGTGAGGCCCTTGGCTTCGCGTGCCGTCCGCAATGTCTTTCCGAATTCAATCATTGTGGTTCCTCCTGGTTTGCAAATTCACCGTCTGGCTCGGTCTCAGGCGCTGCATCGCCCGCCTCGCCGTCCGCCGCGCCGCCTTCGCCGTTGCCGTTGAAGATGGCGAGAAGCTGTTGCTGGTCCATGATGATCGGCCTCGGGCCCGCGCCTTGCTGCGGGCCGATGACGCCGGCATCCTCGAGTTTGTCGCAGAGCTTCGCCGCGTGGTTGTAGCCGATGCCGAGCCGGCGCTGGAAGTGCGAGACCGACGCGCGGTTCGTGTTGATGATGCACTCGAGCGCGCGCTTGAAGAGGTCTGCGTCCTCGTTCGCCTTTACCATCTCCTTTGCGCTCGGCACATCGCCGCCGCCCGGCTGGTTGTCGGGATCATCCTCGTTCGACGCAAACGGATCCTCGATCGATGCCTCCTTGACGCGCCCGAGCTTCGTGGCGAACTTCTCGTCGAACTGCGTGTTCGAGTGCTCTTGTATGAAGTTCGTGATGTTGGCGATCTCGCCGTCGGAGATCCACGCGCCCTGGGCGCGGATGAGAAGTCCGTCCTTGCCCTTGAAGAGCATGTCGCCCTTGCCGATGAGGTTCTCTGCGCCCGTGTCGTCGAGAATGGTTCTCGAGTCGACGGACGACGCGGTCTTGAACGCAACGCGGCCAGGGATATTCGCCTTGATTGTGCCGGTGATTATCTTCGCGTCGGGGCGCTGGGTTGCGAGAATGAGGTGTATGCCGGCGGCGCGGGCCTTTGCAGTCAGGCGCGAGATGTCGGGCGTCACTTCCTTCGAGCACTGGCTCATCAGGTCCGCCACCTCGTCGATTATTATCACGATGTAGGGAACCGTCTTCGGCATGTCCGAGCCGACCTCGGTGTCGCTGCCGAACATGTCGGTCTGCGTGAAGGTCTTGCGGTGGTTGAAGTCGTAGATATTCCTCACGCGCGCCCTTGCGAACATCTTGAGCCGCTTCTCCATCTCCGCGACGGCCCAGTGAAGCGAGAAGACGACCTTGCGGTTGTCGGTGATGACGGGGACGAGGAGATGCGGAATCGTCGCGTAGGGAGTGAATTCGACGGACTTCGGGTCGACCATGATGAGCTTCAGCTGCTCGGGCGTCCTTGTCATGAGAAGGCCGCAGATAAGCGAGTTGAGGCACACCGACTTGCCCTGGCCCGTCGCGCCGGCGACGAGCATGTGCGGCATGGACGCGAGGTCGGAGACGAGCTCCTTGCCGTCGGCGCGCTTGCCGAAGAGAAGGGGAAGCTCGGCATTGGCGCCGCGCCACGCCTCGGACTCGAACACCTCGCGGAAGGATATCCCCGCGGGCTTGCGGTTCGGGACCTCGATGCCGATCCTGTCCTCGCCTGGAATCGGTGCCTCGATGCGGATCGACTTTGCGTGCAACGCGCCCTTGAGGTTGTCGGTGAGGTTTGTAACGGCGGAGTAGCGTGTGCCGGGAGCGAGCTCGATCGCGTACTTCGTCACGACCGGACCCTGCACCGTGTAGCTCAGCTGCGCGTCCACGCCGAAGAGCTTGAGCGTGGAGACGAGGCGCTGGCTCATCTCGCCGACGTCGCTGTGGTCCGCCGCGCTCGGGTGAAGCGGGTTGAGCAGGGCAAGCGACGGCAGGATGTACGGCCCCTTGTCCTCGACTTCCTCTTCCTGCTGGTCCTCGGTTTCGGCGCGCCTTGCGGCTGGTGGTGGCGGCTCGCTCTGCAACGGCGCGGCGCGTTCGGCTGCCTTTGCCGCTTCGCGTTCGGCCTTTGCCGCCTCTTTTGCCGCGCGGATCGCGTCCTTTTCGGCCTGACGCGCAGCCGCCTTTTCGGCTTTTGCGCGCTCCTTCTCGAGACGGGCCTGTTCCTTTGCGTCTTTCTTCGCCTGTAGCGCTGCGAGATAGGCGGCCTGCTGTTGCTCGTACTCCTCGTCGGAACCCGCGGCTTCGCGCGACGGCGCGATATGCCCGCCGGCCGTGGCCCAGCGGTAGAGCCCCGCGAAGAAACAGGCGATGGCCTTCCTGCCGATGCAAGCGACAAACGCGACGAAGGCGATAATTGCCATCACCGCGGAGCCGCCGAAGTCGCTCAAAAGCGGCGATACGAGTCGCGTCATTACGAGGTAGCCGACTGCGCCGCCGGCGTTTGCGATGTTGACACGCTCGAGCGCTGCGGAAATTCCAGGTGCGTGGTGCTGGGCGACTTGCAGAAGGCATGCACACGCGGCGAGGAATACTGCGAACCAGGGTGCGCGGCGGACGAGGTTCAGCCTATGCCCGCCGACGAGGCACAGCCCGAGCACAATGCAGATGACTGGGATTATCCACACGGCGAGGCCAATCGTGGTGTAGCCGTAGTAGGCAAAGGAATCACCGAGTGCGCCAACCCAGTTTGTCGACGGGAGCGCGGGCACGTGGAGTGCCTCGATCGAGCGCCAGTCGTAGGTCAGGAGCGCCACGAGGGGAAAGGGCGAGATCAGGAAGGGCAGCCATCCGAAGATGTGCTTTTCACGGCCTGTGTCTGTGTTGGAAGAGGGGTCTGTCATTTTTGGTTGCCGTCTGTTGTGGCTTCGCCTTTAGGGATCGATATGCCGTTGTCGCGAGCGTGGACGCCGAGGACTTGCGTGCGCTCAGTCTTAAGTGAGTTGCGCTCTGTCTTGAGCGAGTAGTATACTAGTATGGCGAGCAGGAGCGCCAGGAGCTTTAGCCCCCAGTTGTAGGTCAGCACCGACGCCGCCCTTGAGAAGATTCCCGGCTTTTGCACCTCGGCCTTCATTTGCGATTTCCTTTCGGGAGAGGGTCTGCCGACTTGCTAAACCATTTCCTCGGCGCGCCGAGGCGCGACACACCTCCGCTTGCGCGGGGAAGAGTCCTCGCCAGCCAGCGGTGCAGCGACTCAGACCTCTGGTCGCCAGAGTAGCGGAAGAGCTTGCCGTTGCGCGCTACCGATATGTCGCCCGTCTCCTCCGAGACGGCCACGACGAGCGCGTCGGTCTCCTCGGAAAGACCGACTGCAGCGCGGTGGCGCATGCCGCTTACGATGAGGTTGGGGTTGTTAGAGACGGGAAAGATGCAGTGGGCGGAGGAAAGCCGGCCGTTCCTGAGCACCGCGCCGCCGTCATGCAGCGGCAGTGGCGGCGTGAATATGCTCGTCATAAGCCCGCGCGAGAACACTGCATCGAGCAGAACGCCCGTTTCCTCGTAGCCCCTTAGCGAAATGCCGCGCTCGAAGGCGAGGAGCGCCCCTATGCGCTTGTCCGCGAGGTAGATGAGTGTTTCCACGACGAGATCGGGAGTCGCGGCATCGCCAGGACCGTACTTCGACTTTTCGAGGAAACCGAACGCCCCGACCGCTGCGAGGATGCGGCGGATTTCTGGCTGGAAGATGACGACTGTCGAGACCGCGATGTAGATGAGCAGGAACTGGACGATACGCGTGAGGACGTCGAAATGGAAGAGATACGCGAACGCAATGAGGAGCGCGGCGAGAATTCCGAAGCCCATTAGCGCCTGGCCAAAGCGCGAACCCTTCGCGCCCTTGAGGATCGCGTAGAATACGAAGTAGAGTATTGCGATCTGGACTATGGCCGAGGCGTTTGTCATTTTGGCTCTTCGCCTCCCGTTTGCCCGCTGGTCTGCGGTGTCTCTTCTCGTTCGAGCCCGACGAGTTTCGCCACGTCGCGCCCGTCCATTGTCTCGCGCTCGAGAAGGGTCTTTGCGAGAAGCTCGACCTTCTCCTTGTTTTCCGAAATTGCCTTTTCCGCCTTTGCATAGGCGTCGGAGACGAGTTTCGCGACCTCTGCGTCGATTGCGCGCGAAGTCTCCTCGCTGAACGCGGGCGGCATTGCCTCGATCGAGGCGTAGGGGCTTGGTTCGTTGAACGCCTGGAAGCCGAACTTTTCGCTCATGCCGTAGGTGCAGACCATCTTGCGCGCGATCTCTGTCGCCATCGCGATGTCCTGCGCGGCGCCGGTCGAGATCTCGCCGGTGAACATCTTTTCCGCGATCCTTCCGCCGCAGCAGATTACTAGTTCGTCGAGGAAGTGGCTCTTCGTGCGGTTGAGGATGTCGCGCTCCGGGAGTGACATTGTGACTCCCAGTGCCCGGCCGCGCGGGATGATCGTGACCTTGTGGAGGGGGTCTGCGTTCTTTGCGAGGAGCTGGAGTATCGCGTGCCCCGACTCATGCCACGCCGTGATCTCGCGGTCCTTCTGCGAATAGCCGGCGCTCTTCCTCTCGCGCCCCCAGAGAACCTTGTCGCGCGCCTCTTCGAGCGTTTCCATGTCGACGGCCTCGAGTTTCTTCCTGACGGCCATGAGTGCGGCCTCGTTCAGCAGGTTCGCGAGGTCGGCGCCAGAGAAGCCGGGCGTGCCGCGCGCGATTCGCGAGAGATCGGCGTCGGGTCCGAATTTGATCTTCTTGCCGTGGAGCGCGAGAATCTCTTCGCGGCCCTTGAGCGTTGGAAGGTCGATCATCACCTGGCGGTCGAAGCGGCCTGGCCTCAGGAGCGCGGCGTCGAGCGTGTCGGGGCGGTTTGTCGCCGCAATTACGATCACACCCTCGTTCGGCGAGAAGCCGTCCATCTCTACGAGCATCGTGTTCAGTGTCTGCTCGTTGTAGCGATTGCCGCCGAGCGCTCCTGCGCCGGTGCGCTTCATGCCGATGGAATCGATCTCGTCAATGAAGATGATGCATGGCGCTTTCTTCTTCGCCTCTGCGAACATGTCGCGCATGCGGCTCGCGCCGACGCCGACGAACATCTCCTCGAAGTCGCTCCCCGAAATCGCGAAGAAGGGCACCTGCGCCTCTCCTGCGATAGCCTTGGCGAGAAGCGTCTTGCCAGTTCCGGGCGGGCCTACAAGAAGGACGCCTTTCGGGATGCGTCCGCCGAGCTTGCGGAATGCGGCGGGCTCCTTGAGGAACGCGACGATCTCCTGCACTTCCTCCTTCGCCTCGTCTACGCCTGCAACATCGGCGAACGTGACTTTCGCCTTTTCCGCCTTGCCGTCGAGTAGCTTTGCGCGCGACTTGCCGAAACCGAACACGCCGTCGCCGCCGCCCATCTTGCGGTAGAAGAACCAGTAGAAGAGAAACATCATGCCGCCGAAGAAGAGGATGTTCATGACGAGCGGCGAAAGCGGGCTCCGGCGCTCCCTGACCTTGACCTGAAGTTGCCTGGTGAAGAGGTCTTCCATCAGGTTCTCGTTTTCGCCGGGAACGAGCGCCACGCGATACGTGACGCGTACGGGCTCGCCGTTCTTGTCTGCGAGTGGTTTGCCGTCCTTGTCGACCTTGTCAGTCTCCATTTCGCCGGTCAAGTATGTCACGCCGTCGTCGCGGTCGAGGAAGCGAATGATCGGCTCGACGATCTTCCCTTCGTCTAGCGCCTTGTAGAATTCGGTCTGTGTCAGCTCGTGCACAGCCGGCTCGCCTGGATTGGTCTTGTAGAACGTGAAAAACAGTGCCACGGCGGCGGCGATTATGAGCCAAGATCGCATCGCGCCGACACTCTTCCCGTCCGGCTTTGCGGCAGGTTTCTGGGTCTCGTTGGACATATACGTAAATTATACCAAATCCGATTGACTTTTTGGGCGAGTTTTTGGTAAATTCTGCGCTGCGAAATGAGGAAAGAAAGAACATACACGTCAGGTGAGGAAGTCGCAAATGCCGTTACGCATGTCGTTGGCTCGCACCTTGGGGCAGCAATGCTTGCGCTCCTCGTCTGGAAGGGTGCCACGAGCGGCGTTGATGTCGCGTGGAAGACGACTTCCGGGGCGATTTTCGGCTTTTCGATGATTCTCCTCTACGCGATATCGTCGGCGTACCACACGGTTACCTACCTTCCAGCGAAGAGGGTTCTGCACAAGATGGACCACATGGCGATCTATTTCCTGATAGCGGGAACTTATACGCCTTTCTGCCTTGTCACGCTGCGGCCGGACCATCCGGGGCTTGCGTGGACGATCTTCGGCATCGAGTGGGGCGGAACGCTCGCGGGGATTTTCTTCAAGATCTGGACGACGGGGCGGTTCAGGGTCGTGTCGACCTTGGCTTACATCGTGATGGGGTGGGTGGCGATCCTCGCGATCGTGCCGCTCATACGCTCGCTTCACGGGCTCGGCACGATGTGGCTTACGCTTGGCGGCGGGCTATACACGCTTGGCTGCGTCTTCTATCTCTGGAAGTCGCTTCCCTACGCGCACATGGTGTGGCATCTTTTCGTGCTTGCGGGCACGATCAGCCACTTCTTCTGTATCCTCTGGTATGTGATGTAGTCTTGGCTAGACAGCCCTCGGCCGTTTTTTGTATAATCTGACCATGAAAGCAGTCATAATAGGCGCAGGATTCACGGGTGTTCAGCTTGCAAAGGAGCTTGTTGCGGTTTCGGACGAGGTCGTCCTTGTTGACAGTAACGCCGAAGTGGTGAGGCATGCGTCGGATCAGCTCGACTGCACGGTGGTTGAGGCCGACGGCAGGGATCTTAACTCTCTTGAACGCGCTGGACTTGCCTCTGCCGATGCACTTGTGGCCCTGACCGAGGACGACGAGGTGAACATGATAATATGTTCGCTTGCCGACTCGGTGTATCCGTGGATTTCCAAGATAGCCCGCGTGAGGAACTACTCGTACTACCGTTCCGCCGACGAGGCGAGCGCACGTGCGCGGATAGAACATCCAGAAGCCCGTCCTCTCTATGGTATAGACGCGATGCTGAATCCAGAGGTAGAGGCGGCCGCTGCAATTGCCTCCGCGGTAGAGCACGGTGCCGTAGGCAGCGTGATAGAACTTGGCGGCGGCTATGGCATAGCAACTCTTTCTGTCGGGGAGGGCAGTCCGCTCGATGGGCTCTCCCTAAGGCAAATATCTGCGCTCGAGGGGTGGTCGTATCTGGTGGCGTTTGTTGATTCGCAGGGAGTCATGTCGCTTCCGAGCGGAGACACCATCATCAAGAGGGGGGATTTCATCGGCGTCGTGACCCCCAAGGAGTCGATTGCCAGGATTTTGGAGTTTACAAAGACCTCCAAGGCCGAAATCAGGCGCGTTGTCCTGTTTGGTGCGGATCGCGTGGGCTCCCTTCTTCTGGCTAGACGACGGGCAAGGCGCGCTCCGTCTTCGTGGTTGAGTCTGCTCGGACTTGCTCCGTCAGCCCCGGAAGTCGAAGTCGTTGTCGTCGACAGAGACGAAGATCTCTGTCGGGAGACGGTGGAACGATTCCCCGACGTGCGCGTTCTCTGCGGAGACGTGACGGACGAGAGTCTTCTGAACGAGGAGTCGCTTTTCTCCGCGGACCTTCTGGTCGCCGCTTCGGGAAATCACGAACTCAATCTCGTCACGGCTGCCTACATGAAGTCGCGCGGAGTGAAGAAGGCGGTCGCGCTTACCGCGAATTCCTCGTACGGCGCAATCGCGCGGAAGCTTGGCGTCGACGTCGCAGTTCCGATGCGAGGTTCCGTCGTTGACGCCATAATGGGACACCTCCGTGGAAAGAACATCAAGTCCGTGCACTCGGTCTGCAACGGGCGCTTCGAAATCGTGGAAGGACATATCCCGGAGAAAGCCCGTGTCGTCGACAAGACGCTTGCGGATCTCGCCGAGAAGAACCCGAACGGGCCGCTCGTGCTCATGTCCCGGTCTTCGGGCGACGAGACATGGGCTGTTCCGCACGGCGGCACGGTGATGGAGCCAGGCATTAACATCGTGCTGATAGCGAAGAGAGACGACTTGGAGGGCGAATCGCGTTTCTTCGGGAAGGCGTAGAGCCATGGCATTTTCGGTCCTGCGGATACTAACATACGTGCTCGGCATCGTGGGAATCGCGATGTCGCTTCCGCTTTTGGTCGCCGTCAAAGAGGGCGAGACGGCGTGTGTGTACGCATTTCTCGTTCCGGCGTTGGCGAGTGGAGCCGCTGCCGTCGCCTTCTGGTTGATGGCGAAGGGTAGACCGCGCGTCTTCGACGTCCGGAACGCCTTTGGCATCGTAGCAGGGATATGGATCGTCGTATGCCTTTTCGGCGCCGTTCCGCTCTGGTTCAGCGGGGCGTATCCATCTGTCGTGGATGCCGTGTTCGAGAGTGTAAGCGGCTTCACGACGACCGGAGCGTCCGTCTGCGGGGACGTGGAGTCTCTGCCGCGCTCTATCAACCTCTGGCGCTGTGAAACGCATTGGCTTGGCGGGCTTGGCGTCATAGCCCTCGCGGTCGCGCTTATTCCGCTGCTCGGGGTTGGTGGATTCAGGCTGATAAAGGCGGAGACTACGGGGCCGGAGAAGGAGAAGCTGACGAACTTCATTGCATCCACGGCTAAATCGCTGTGGTGCATATACATGGCCCTTACAACCATGCAGGCCGTGCTTCTTCTGTCGTTTGGGCTTGACTTTGTTGACGCCAGTGCACATGCGTTCTCCACGCTTGGAACGGGAGGGTTCTCCACGCGCAATGCCAGCGTGGGCGCGTACGGGATTCCTGCGGTGGAGTGGACATGCACGGTA
>JAFYQC010000037.1 GCA_017547265.1 Kiritimatiellia bacterium
CCGCCTCCCGTGAGCGTCTGAACCTGAACATCCGCCATCGAGGAATCAGTATAGCCAGATACATAGCAATCAACAAGATCAACTGTGACAGGCGTTGGATTGGCAATCGTAAGTCCAGAAGAGGGTAGCTCAAGCGGAATATCGGCGGTCGTGGCAACTTCGCCAGAGGCCTGAAGGCTCAATCCAGAGGCGGCTGTCACCGACCAAAGACCTTCGCCAACGGCAATGGTAACTTCTCCGCGCTGAAGGGGCTCAAAGGTATCGGCATTGTACCAGCCATAAAAGGTGCCGGCATCTGGATCGGAGAAGTCGTACCAAAGGTAGGTTGTGTCTGTGCTACCGCCACCCGTGAGCGTCTGAACCTGAACATCCGCCATCGAGGAATCAGTATAGCCGACAACCTTGATGTCGATCAAATCATAAACGCCGCTTGCAGACATCGTAACAAAGCTTGGACCAACCGAAAGTCCTGAAGCTGGTAGTGCTGTCGGGCCATAGCCCACAATGTATGGATCGTGGTAATGCGCAGGAGAAACATGGCACGAGCGAGGACGATTGGGAGGTGGAGGTGTTGTGAAGTGCAGAAGCTTTCGGGGTGACTCGGCGGGGTTTGAGAGGGGGTCTGGCAGCCCGAAAGGTGACAGGCCGGGATGAGGGGTCAAGGCGCGCTCGAACCTCGATTGGGGCGCGCGGAGGTCCGAAAGGCCTCGACAGGAAACAGGGGGCAAAAAATATTTTTTGGTCATTTTTGAAGCATCTTTCCCGTTCTTCCTGCCGCCTTCCCCATTCAAAAACCCAATAAAAACAGGGGTTTTCGAGGTATTGAGGGGGTCGGGGCGTGAGGGGATAATAAAAATCACCCCTTGACAAAGTCGAAATTTCCCCCTTGCGGGGGATTGGCCTGCTTGACCTTGAAACGAACTCTGTGCTATACTACGCGGTGTCAGGGCGAATTGTAGAGTGGTTCTACACAAGTCTAGACAACCGCGCTCGACGGCTTCGGGCAAAACCGCTCCGTGAGGGGCAGAAAAACAGGAGGTCCAATATGGACTACAGGAAAATGATCGTGGCGGCTGGCGCGCTGGTTTGTGCGTCGACGCTTCTAGGTGTGGAATCGGCCAACGTTGTGGGCTACCAAAACAAAACTGTTGGTTATGCCGATGGTGATGACAAGTACTACGATGGTATGTTTATGATGGGGTCGGGTTTCATGACGGTTAGCGGTGCTGCTGATTCGTACAGCATCCAAGACCTTGTTCCTCAGTTTCCTGATGATGCCGACGAGGAACTCGAGGATACTGCAGCCCAGATTCAGGAAGTAGGTACTGGCGGCGAAATCGGAACTGTCTATATGTACCTTACCGCGACTTCGACACGCCCTGGCTTTGCCGGTGCTGGTTGGTACACTCGCGATGGTAGTACATACGTTAAGTCCGACAAGACTTTCACCCGTGGCATGGGCTTCCTGTATGCGGCTCCTTATGCGTACAAGGAGGTTGGAGGCGATGAGGAACAGCTCGCAACAACTCTTCAGTCTGCGGGTAGTGTCGACCTCTCTGCCAAGACGCTCACGCTTGAACTTGACGGCCTTTGGACGTTGAGCTTTGATCGCCCGATCGAGACTTCGATTCAGAAGCTTGTTCCGTCATTCCCCGAGGATGCCGCTGAAGCGCTTGAGGATACTGCGGCGCAGATTCAGGAGGTCAGCACTGGCGGTGAGATTGGCACAATTTATATGTATCTCACAGCTGGAAGCACGCGTCCTGGCTTTGAAGGAGCTGGCTGGTATACCCGCGAAGGCAGCACATACATTAAGTCAACGAGGGTCTTTGCCCCTGGCGAAGGCTTCCTCTATGCCGCTCCTTATGCGTACAAGGAAGTCGGTGACGATGAAGAGCAGCTTTCAACCTACCTCACGTTCCAGGAATAAGATTTACTACGGCGCAAAGTGTGCCGTGGATAAAAAGGAAAACAAACAATGAAGAAACTACTGATAATTGCGGCTGTTGCATTGGCTTCAGTCGCAGCGCAGGCAGCGACTGTCAACTGGTCGCTAACAGGCCTGCAGGACAAAACGGGTGCTGCCCTTAATGGTGGATACGCTTATGTGTTCACGACAAAGGGCGACAATGCTACAACGGTTGCGGCGCTTACATCAGCTCTCGCAGCTACAACCGATGTGGCTTCTTTCAATTCCGCTCTTAGTGGATTCACCTATGTGAGCGAATTGTCTGGGGCTGTCAGCGGAGGCGCCCAGGGTGTTAGCGATGTTCTGATTTCAGCCTCTGGGTTGAAGCCGAACACTTCCAACACTAAACTGTTTGCACTCGTCATCGACACAGCAACCGTGACGGATGCCACCAGTTGGTACATTACCGAGACTTCGGCTGGTGCCAAAACTGGCGCGAGCGATGCAGCGCTTGGTTCAGCATCGTTTGACGTTGCAGATGTTGGCTCACACACGGCTGGCAACTGGACTGCTGTTGCCGTTCCTGAACCGACCTCTGGTCTGATGCTCCTCCTCGGCATGGCTGGTCTTGCGCTCCGCCGGCGTCGTGCATAATCAGTTAGCGGGGGTTCATTAAGAGCCCGCCCGACTAATCATGCGAAGCCCGTCCGTGATTGCACGGGCGGGCTTTTAATCGTAATCTAAAAGGATTACCGTGAATGGAGAGTTGTAATGTTGGCACCACAGAAAAAAATAGACCAGCGAACGGTGAAGAGAAAAAGACACCTAAGAATTACAGTTTGGGCTTTTGTCACTCTTGTTTGCCTTGCGATCTCTGCTCTAATTGCCATATTTACCATGCATAACGGTCGAGACGCTAATCTTGATGAGAAAATAAAGAAGCCAAGACAAATTGCCAATGTGCAGCAGCTCAAGACAGTTCGAGAGAAAAAACCGATAGCCAAGGATTACGCTAATATTTCAAATTGGGACTTGCGGCATCTTTCCACCGATGAGACGAACAACCTTAACGCAGCCCAAATTGAGTATTGGAAGATGTTTCATCCGTGGCCTCCACCTGACGAGAACCAGCCTCGGGTGGCGAAGCCGAAATACGCAATCTTTGACACGAGAGCGGACAACGAAATTGCGTTTGTCCTTTCGACGGAACCAGGACAGATGCTCATTGGCAAGCGAAATGTTGGGCCCGGCTTTGAAGAACGCTTCCTCAAATCGATCACGCGCCCAATTATCGTCAAGGAGGATGATTCCGACTACGACAAGAGCCTCAAGCGTGCGGTGATTGCTGCGAAACTCGAACTCAAGGATGCCTACGACAGAGGCGAGGATATAGAAAAAATGATGGATGATGCAAGAGATGAATTGCAACGTCTTGGACGGTACCGAGCTGAACTTGAAAAAGAGGCACTAAGGCAATTGCACCGCAAAGGTGCTACTGCTGAAGATGTCGAAGATATGATTTCAGCTGTAAACATAATGCTTGAGGACAAAGGCATAGCACCAATAGAACTGAATTCAATGTCACGACTTGCTTTAAAACTACAAGGATTGACCACAAAAGAGGAGAACTGACGTGAAGAAACTTCTGACAACAATTGCTTATGGAATATCGCTTGCTTACATTGCAATCGCGGATGTTGCACCGACAAATGTCGCCCAGATTGTCGAAAGAGAATCTGGAGGCTCGATTGTTACAACGCACAAAAGGACAAAAAAAGTGTATTTTGTCAATGCGCAGTCGCGCGTCTCCGGGGATGTTATAGAGACTGCAAGGAAGACATACGAGGAATTTATCAGGACGCCGATTGACTTTATGGTTGGCAATTTTGACTTTAAAAATCCTAAAATTGAAGGGGAACTGTCTCTTTACATCATCGACGACCCGGATATGCCCATGTCGCTTGTTGCCCCGGAAGGACGCTGGGCTTTCGTCAATGTCGCACCGCTAGCTAAGGGGCGCGGTGAAAAGGTGCAATTCCTTGAGGCAAGGGTTCGTAAGGAAATTGCGCGAGTTGCGGGAATTTTGTTTGGCGGAATAGGCTCCAACTACAGGGGAAACCTCATGTCCCTTGTTACTTCCCCTGAAGATCTTGACAAGAGGGATTCCGAGAAGATTCCCGCCGATGTCATGATGCGGAGCAGCGGATTCCTGCTTGGCTTGGGTGTTCGGCCGTTCCGACATACGACATACCGCAAAGCATGTCAAGAGGGCTGGGCGCCAGCGCCGACGAATGAGGTGCAAAAAGCAATTTGGGATGAGACACGTCAACTCCCGACGAAGCCCATCAAAATCGAATACGACCCAGCCAAAGGAAAGTGAGATATTTCCGAAAGGCACAAAGAAGCCGTCCTCATTACGAGGGCGGCTTCTTGGTGTCTATTGGACGTTGCTATTTCCCTTTGGCAGGGTCAAAATCAATCTTGATGGGTTTTGTTGGAAGCTGGCGAACCTCGTCCCAGATGGCTTTTTGCACATCATTTGTTGGTGACGGTGCCCATCCTTCTTGACAGGCAACACGATAAGGAACAAGTTTCGCTGGCGCAACCCCGAGACTGGACATATACGGTTCCATACGCATTACAACATCAATAGGGAGCTTGCCATTTGGGAATACGTCGAGATCTTCAGACTTCGTGACTGCTCCTACGAGCGAAATGCCGTAGGTAGAGGACATGCCACCACATAGCATCGCAAAGGCGCGAGATACCTCTTTCTTAACTCGAGCTTCAAAGAATGCAGGCTTTGAGTTCTTGAGCGGCGCTACATTCATCATGGACCAGCGATCCTCACTTGCGACAAGGACTCGCGGCATGGATGGATCATCGATTACATAAAGGGTTGAGTCTCCTACCACCTTTGGTTTGGGGAAGGTGAATTCTCCGTTGTGCAGCTCAATGGAGAAGTTCGTTTCTTTACGCAAGTATTCAACGGCATCTTCTATCCATACATTGTCCGCAGCTGACTGTGAATTGACTACAGCGATTTTTCCCTTGAGTGTCCCTGGTCGCGCAATCTTCGGGCCGCCGCGACGGATTTCCATGTTCCTTTTCAATTCCTCTCTTTTCTCGGGAGAAAGTCTTGGCTTTTCAGTCCGCTTCCCTGATTGTGCTTCCGGGGCGGAGGCTGACGATTCTTGCAAGGGTGTCGGGTCATGTCCTTCGGCAAACAGGCATGCGGGCATTATAATCAACGCAACTACTATAATCGGTAAGGTGTTCTTCATATTTTCTCTTTCCGTATAGATGACTACTTTTTAAGATTCCTGATACGTGCCCTTGTAAGTGCGCCGAACTTCATGGGGGCGATTCCCTTGGATTCGAGCATTTTATTCGCAGCGGATACGAGATCGTCGAGGTCATCGTCCGTCATGTCACCATTTCGGACTGCCTCGTTTATCTGCTCTCGCAAGGTTTCCTTATAGAGCGAGAGCTTCTGCGCTTCAACATACGCCTCATCGACAATCTTCTTGATGTCCTCGCCTCGATCAAGAGCATCTTTCATTGCGAGTCGCGTTTCAATTACTGCTCGTTTAAGCGCCTGGACGTCATCAGGATCATCCTTGCTGACGATTATCGGCGTCTCGAGTGACTTGCGGAACATCTCTTCGTAGTTCTTGCCGTGACGAATCGGCCCGCCTATTAGCGACTCGCCGGGTTGCAGCGTAAGGATTACTGCAAACTCGTTGTCCGTCGAATGGTCGAAGATAGCAGCAGGGTGTGAGCGATCCACACCACCGGGCTCTACCGTTCGGATACCGCGTCTGCGATGCATTTTGCCATTGGGGAGCATGACATATCCGTTTAACTCCTCGCCGACCTTTGTCGGGCGAGCGTTCGGATCAACCTTGTGCGGTTCTACTTTTACTTCAAGAGGCTTTGTCGTGACAGGGGCTGGAGTCACAACTGCTATCTTCGACTGCTTCTTCGGCTTTTCAACAGTTCCCCGTTCCCCATTCCCCGTTCCACGCATCAGGAAATACCAAACGCCAAAGGCAAGAGCGACGACAGCTACGCCAGCAACGAGGCCTCTTAATAAGGGATGGAGGATGGGGGATGATGGATGAGATGATCCCGATCCTCGATTACCCGCTCCCCATCGCTTATGCTTGCCCGAAGCAATTTCAACCCTCATGGCAGTTATGCCATTGTCCGCCAGCACTTTGAAAAGAGCTTCGCGGCTCTCCGCCTCGAACATACCAATGGTCTGACCGCCGTCCTTGGCTCTGTATGTTACACTCCAATTCATGCTTCACCTTGAAAATTGAAAGCCCGCCCGAATGCTCGGACGGGCTTTCTGCTCACGGTTCCTATGAGCGATTAGGCGCGTTTGCGCTTGAGGGCGAGCCCCGCCATACCTAGGAGTAGCATCAAGCCGCTCGTCGGCTCAGGAACAGCCGTCCAGTTTGCCTGCTGGGTGCCCATGTTTGAGAACTGAAGCCCCGTCGTGTCCTGGTACATACCCGTGGAGAAGCCCGCCTTAACGAATGCGTCAACACCATCGTATGTCGCCGCTGTAGCAGTATCGACATAAAGAACCATGCCGTACACTGTCACAGGATCGGTGGAACTGCCATCAGGAAGTCCAGTCTGTGTGATATTAGCGGTACCATTTGGCTTTGCGCTTGCCGTTAAGACCGGAGAGACCTTTCCGACATAGGTCGAGTACAATGTCGCAACATCTGTCGCAGCCGCCGCGTTATAAGCGGCAAGCGTATCAAACGTATAGAGATACGCAGTATACGATGTCGCATTTGCCGTACCAGACGTACCATCCGCATTGCTCGCGGCCTTGACAGTGCCGGAGTTCCATTTTACCGAAGCAGCCTGTGTCATCGCTGCGAGAGCGACAACTCCAAGCGCAATCATTATCTTCTTCATCTTTGTTTTCCTTTTTGTTTTATGTGCCAAGCGACCCTGTGCCGCCCAGCAGCAAATCATTAGAGCGCGGACGGAATGATGACACCTGCTTTATTAGTGCCAACCTGAATCATGAAACCAGATGCTGAAGGCACAGCAACGGCATTGGCGTTCGGCAGGTCAGACTCCCAGTCCCAGTTGTCGTAGAGGTCGGCATCATACCAACCGACAACAGCCTTTGAGCTGTCGACGAAGTAATCCTTCATGATGTCGATGTTCGCCTGATCGACATAGTAGTACATATTCTTAATTCCGCCATACTGATTGAGAATAGTGAGCGTATCAGAACAGGCAGAGAATGCACTATTGGCTACAATGTCTCCGAGTGTAATATCAACAGGGGTGCAATTGCAACGGAAGGATTTTTTACCTGCGTCACACTCAAGGTTGATGTCCTCTGTGTCAACACCTCCGCTCACAACTATAGCCGCACCATCCACGCCAACCTGAAGCATCACCGCTTCGCCATCTTCAAGCGTCTCGCTGTTGGCGTTCGGCAGGTCGGACTCCCAGTCCCAGTTATCGTAGAGGTCGGCATCATACCAACCGACAACGGCCTTTGAGCTGTCGACGAAATAATCCTTCATGATGTCGATGTTCGCCTGATCGACATAATAGTACATTCCTTTGATACCACCATATTGATTGAGGATGGTGAGCGTATCAGAGCAGGCAGAAAACTTTGCATCAACACCGACCTCGCCAAGGGTAAGCTTTCCCTCCGCGATCTTGTAGAACGTCGAGCCATTGTAGCACTTCTGGCTTGCCGTGTTCGTTACATTCTGGTAGCCCACAACGTGAGGCAGCGGATAAATGCCTTTTATTGGCGGATATTTGAGAAACTATGAGGCAGATGAAGTGCTGAAATGTGCAGTAGAACGGGGCTGTAGAAAGTACAGTTAGCGTGAATCGCGAGGGGTGGCCTTGCCATTTGGACTTATTGGGGAAGCAAATGCCATGCAGACAAGAGCAAGCATTATTATCCATATCTGCACCGGAATATGATTTGTGACGGCAACAGAACGGATCTCGGCGATACGTCGGGTATGTGTGGTTGTTTGCGAGATATCTGGATTCCATGCGCTCCTAATCTTTACTGAAATCTCTGTTGTCGGTGAGAGCGGGAGGCTTTTATCTTTATCCAAATTGATGCTAACTTTTTCGGGGTGTTCTTCGTTGAAGCATAGCGTCATTGTTAGTGGTTTTCGTAGATTTTCTTCATTGGCAAGATTAAGCTCGTCCAAGGCGCATCTGTCAATGTCGACTGGAATGAACTTCTTTCTGCCTGCCCACCTTGCTGACATCTCGTTGCTCGTCAGCTCGACTCCGTTTGTCAGATAGGCTGTCAGCCTGTATACGTGCTGGTATGGAAGAGGCTTCGAGAGGCCAAAGAAATCTTCGTAATAGAATGTCCCATGCCTTTTAATCCAGGGGTCTATCATTAGGGGCTGTAGATATCCCCATGCCGCAAGATAGCTTAGGTACTCTTCAAGTGTAGTCTTGTCCCATTTGCTAAGCGCCCCAAGTTCGGAGGGGGAGAAAAAGAAGATGGTCTTTCCCGACTTCAGCAAGTTCGCTACTGACTCGAGAGCCATATAGCATGGCCTTGTGGCGACATATCGACCGCCACCAAGAGTTTGCAGCTCCTTGTGAAGTTCAATCGTTTTGCCGTAGTCGCCGTTGTAGAAGCTTTCTTCCATTAGGCACGATTTGATTGCTACATGGTCTGATATGACGGATGGATTGTGAGTGTCGCATTTAGACAGCAATGTTTCGGCGGTCTTTGCAAAACCCACGGCTTCCTCGTAGTCCCCCCGTTGGTGTGCAATTGTCATCTTCTTGACTATGAAATGGAGGGACTCGATATCGCCTGTCGCGATGTTGGGTTCGTTTGTCGGATTGAATATCTCAAAAGGCTTCGATGAGACAAATCCTGTCTCGTTGGTCGATATGGTTTGCGGATGGCTTTTTGCGCCTCGTCCGCTTTCGCCAGAAAAACGGTCGCATAACTCCATGATCTGATTTATGCCTGTGACAATGGCCAAGAAGCCGGAGGCTATCACCAGAATTACCTTGCGAGCTGTGCCAAGATTATCCCACCACTTTTTTATCCACTGTCCAATGACGGAAACGGCGTTTTTGATTTTCTTCATTATGCTCCTTATCATCCGCGCCTGCTGCGGCGGAAGTTCGCTATCCGGCGTTCTTCGCGGGCGCGGCGCTTTGCCAGCTTCTCGTCGCGGGCTTTCTCTTCCTCAGTGCGGGAATCGGCCGCGAACTCTGCGGCGACGGCAAGCGCCGCCTTTCGCGCCTCACCGCGAAGGCCGCTACGGGGGAAGAGGTAGCGGAACGCAGGGAGCGCATAGCCGATTGTCGGGATGAGCATGAGGCATTGCCACCAAGGGAGACCAGCGATGCGGAGGGCGCATGTGGACGCGAACGCTGCGGCGAAGGCGACAAGTAGGAGAGGGTCGGCAATGGCCTGGCCCTCGAATACCACATAGTCGAAAACACAGCACGCACCGAGCGCAAGGAGCGAAAGCGGGACAAGCAGCGCGGCATCCCGTCCTCCAAACCACATTATCGTAGACGACGCGATTGCGAGCGAGGCCGAAAGCATCAGGGCGCGCAGTTCGACGGAGCCGCGAACGAGGTCTTTGTCGACGCCTCGCTTTGTGAGTTCCTCTGGTTCCGACGTGAGGGGGCTATCCAGCGTCAGCATCAGCACATAGCCGAGAACTATCGCTGGTAGCGCGACGAGCAGCGGCCAGGGCTTCTTAAGGACGATCATCCAAACAACTCCCGTAGCGAGGGACAGGAAAGACACCGTGAACGGAACCCACGCCACGCGGATGTCGGACAGCGTCGCCTTCATTACCTCGACGGCGTATGGCTGAGTGGGATTGTGAAGCGGGGCGGTGTGCGTGGCACGGGCGACTGTCGCGTTGCGGTAGTATATCTGCACTTTCTCTACTATGTCGGCCTTCTTGAAGCGGCAGCCGAGCGGGATTGAGACAAGGGCAATGGCAACTTGTGCCGCGACGCCCCAGCCAACGCCAAATGGGATGAATGCTGATGCGACGATTGTCGCAATGAGCGTCCACTGCACCCAGAAGAGGTAGTTCCCGTAGTTGTATCCCGGCTTTTCGCGCCTAAAGGTGAAGGGCAGCGTGTGCATCGCGCCAACGCACACCCAGAGCAGCGGCCTCGATACGTTATATCCGCTTGCAGCGCCGAAGACGGTAAAGGCAACGACCACGAAGCCAGCGAAGGAAATCAGCCAGTCGAAAAAGAGACAGATGTAGTCCCAGAAGATGGCTCTTTTTATGCGACCCGCCTCTGCATCCTTTTGAAGTTTGTCTTCAGTCCATTTCCAGGAGAAGGTCCTTATGGACGATATGATCATGACGCCAAGGAAGGCGAGAAGTCCCCAGAGGATTTTCCACGCGCCGTTTGTCGCGATTGTGACCGCGGCCCCCGCGATGAACATCAGCTGGATGTAGAACCCGAGCGTGTTCCTGCCGCCAGCCGCCCTCTGCCGCATGTCGCGGACCGTGTCCTTGTACTCGGACTCCGTCATCTTTGCAACGCTTTTCACTTGCCCGCCTCCTTTCTCCAGTCGCGGATGGCAAGGACAACTCTGGCTACGGCGAAGAAGGGGAGTGCGAAGGCCGCGCCGTAGCTCGTAAAGTCGTAGTCTCCCGAAGTCGCGATGGCGACGGTGACATAGAATGCGGACGCGCCGAACATCGAAAAGACGCGAAGCGGCCTGTACTTGCCGCCGCCCGCGAAAGGCCATGTCGCAGAGACAGCGGCGATGGCGGCGGCCATCGCGCCGGCCGCCCAGGGGCAGGCACCGTTCGAGAGTTCAGTCGAGAGGGCGAAGGCCACTCCAGTAGCGAGCATGGCGACAACGGCTTCGCTTATCGCCGATATGAGTGGAGACGACAGAACGCTTGGCGGCTTGAGCCCCGGGCTCGGCTCGATGCTGATTATCTTCAGCCCTGGAACCATTGTGAAGGGGACAAGGGCAAGCTTCCAGTCATGCCCGACGGCGATGCCGGCGCAGGCGATGGCCGCAAACACAGCCATGAAGACACAGGCGGTTGTTTCGATCTTTCTCATGTTCAATGAATTATTGAGTTTTACGTTTGAAGATTGCTTTGCCCCACTCGGCGCAGCGGGCGAGCGCGCGGCGGAGGAGCGGAGTTCGAGGCGTGAGGTCGAGCGGGAGCGTTATCGTGAAGGTCGTTCCCTTGCCGGGAGCGGACTTGCATTCGGCCTCGGCGCTGTAGAACTTCATGATCGAGCCGACCATCGCAAGGCCGTGGCCGATGCCTGGCTTGCCGCTCGTCCGCTTGGCTCGGTAGTGTTCATTGTAGATGAGGCGCTTCTCGTCGTCCGTCATGCCTATGCCGGTGTCGGCGACTGTCAATATGAACTTCGACTTCTTCACCTTGAGCGAGAGCGACACGCTGCCGCTCTCCGTGTACTTCACCGCGTTGTCCACCAGGTTGGCGACGAGCCGCCGCAGCTTGTCCGGATGCGCCCTTACTACGACCTTGCTGAGAGGGCGCGACACGAGGAAGCGCACGCCTTTCGCCTCTGCTATGTCCCTGAATATGGCGGCGTAGTCGTCGATGATTTCTACGAGGTCGAAGTCCGAGACCATTCCTCGGTCTGTTCCGTTGTAGTTGCGGACGATCTCCGCGTTGAGGTCGTAGGTCGCAAGGAGCGCTTCCGCTTTCTCAAGTATCGACTGGAGCGATGCGGCGGGGTCCTTCTTCATGTCGATGGCGATCTCTGCTTCGCCCACTATGCCGGAAATCGGCCCGCGAAGGTCGTGGACGAGATCCTGTATGCACCGGTGCGCACCTTCGGCCGGGCGGGAGACGAGATAGCCGCCGACGATTGCAAGCACCAGCCCGAGCGCTGAGTTGATTAGGAGGGGTATGGTGCCGATTCTTGCGACAAGCATGACGA
>JAFYQC010000038.1 GCA_017547265.1 Kiritimatiellia bacterium
CTCGACGTTGATCGTGACGTCCGTCATTCCGTGACGCTCCTCGAGGATGATCTGGAACTCGTCCGCAATGCCGGGGATTTCCTTCAGCGCCTGCTCAACCTGGCGCGGATAGAAGTTGACGCCCTTCACGATGAGCATGTCGTCGGTACGACCAGTGATGCGGTCGATCCTGAGCGACGTCCTGCCGCACTCGCACTTCTCGCGCGAAAGGATGCGCGTGATGTCGTGCGTCCTGTAGCGGATGATCGGCATCGCCTCGCGCGTCAGCGAAGTGAAGACGATCTCGCCGTATTCGCCATCGGGGACAAGCTTGCCAGTCGCAGGGTCGATGATCTCGGTGATGTACTGGTCTTCGAAGACGTGGAGACCGCAGTGGCACTTGCAGTCCTGGCCCGTCGTGCCGACGCCGCCGGTCTCGGTCATGCCGTAGATGTCGAAGCACTCGATGCCGAGGCGCTTCTCGATGCGGCGGCGAGTCTCGTCGGAGAACGTCTCCGAGCCGAAGATGCCGACCTTGAGATAGGGAAGGTCGCGCTCGCCCTCGGGGCACTCGTCAAGCTTCTCGATAAGACGCGGAACATACGAGACGACGGACGCAAAGCCCTTCGACTTGAAATCCTTCATCAGCTTGATCTGGCGCTCGGTATTGCCGGAAGACGCGGGAACCGTGAAGAGCCCCGCCTTGCGCGCACCATGGTAAAAGCCGAAGCCGCCGTTGAAAAGCCCGAACGTCGGGATGATCTGGAACGCATCGCCCTTCTCGAGCCCAGCCATCGCGTAGCAGCGCGCCATGCACTCGGCCCATTGCAGGAGGTCGTTCTTCGTATACGCCATGACGACAGGCGTACCGGTTGAGCCGGAAGACATGTGGAACTCGAGGAGGTCCTTCCTGTCCACGCAGTTCATCTTGAGCGGATAGGCATCGCGGAAATCGTCCTTCGTGAAGAACGGCAAGCTGGCGAGGTCGTCGAGCGACTTTACGTCCTCAGGCGAGCCAAGACCGCCTTTCTTGAGCCGCTCGCGGTAGAATTCGTTGCCCCACACGCGGTTCAGCGACTTCTTCAATCCCTCAAACTGCACCTTCGCGTATTCGTCGCGCGAAAGCGTCTCCTTCTCGCGGTTCCACATCGACATTTCAACCCTCCACTGCGGCGCGGCCAAGGGCAAACGCCTTCTTGTTGACTTCGAGAAGCTTGGCCTTGGGGCCGGAGAGCATCTCCGCCATCGCCTTGAGCCATGTCTCTTCCTTGAAGGGGCAGAGCGTAGAGAGAGCGCCCGCGAGAACCATGTTCATCGTGCGCGCGTTGCCAGCGCCCTCGGTCGCGATCTTCATCGCGTCGATAAGGACGAGCTTCTTGAACGACTTCTTCACGCGGCCATCGAGATCCTCGGGGTTCTTCTGCTGTCCCGAGGAGACGGTGACGGGAACGAGGTAGAGGTCGTTTACGAGGGCGGTGCCGCCCTTTGCGAGAATCCCGGAGTTCCTAAGCGCCTCGACTTTGTCGAACGAGACGAGGATATCGGCTGTCCCTTCCTGGATAATCGGCGAGGCAACGGAAGAGCCGAAGCGCACCTGGCTCGTCACCGAGCCGCCGCGCTGAGCCATGCCGTGGATTTCGGACTTCTTGACATCGAGCCCTGCAAGCGCGGCAGTCTTTGCAAGAATGTCGGCAGTGAGGATGATTCCCTGGCCGCCGACGCCGACGAGCGAAACGTTTACTGTCTTCACGGCATCGGCTCCTCGACAACGCGCTCGACCGTGATCTCTGGGTCGATTTCCTGGAGCCCTGCCTCAATGCCCTGCTTGAGGGTCATCATCGCGAACGGGCAGCTGCCGCAGTGGCCGACGAGCTTGAGGTAGACGACCTTGCCCTCGATCTTGACGAGTTCGAGGTCGCCGCCGTCGGCTTGCAGCCCGACGCGCAGCTCGTCCAACTTGGCCTTGATTTGCTCTTCCATCATTCCTCTCCTTGAAATTTCCCAGTATTATACCAAATTTTTCCCTCTGTGCGCATTAGCCGCCCGGCGCAGTCTCGCTCGGACCCGAGGATGCCGCTTTGGAAGATGTAACTACGGCGCAAGAATTCGAGCACTACCCTCAAGGACAGGTTTTTACGATTCCTGCTTCGGCGTGTTGGTCGACTTGATGAGCCAGATGCAGATGAGCCCAAGCGCGACAAAGACGATTACCGAGATGAACGGTATCACATCAAAGGGCGTCGTGAGCCAGATTGCCGTCGGGCCGTCCTCGCCGCCGATGATGAATGGATCCCCGCTCCCGACATGTCCGATCTCGAACCGCACCGGATCCTGCACGCGGTCGATGTAGCCGAGAATCGCCTCGTCGTAGCGCGGGCGATCCGCACCTGGCTCGACGACGAGCGAATACTTCTCGCCGGGGGTAGCGACGAAGACGATGTCATACTGCGTCACCTTTAGCGTCACAGGAAGCCCGACGCCTGCGTCCGAAGTCGTCGCAAGCGTTAGCGGCGGGTTGTCGTCGTTCTCTATCTCGATGCGAAGCGCCATTTCGCGCACTTCGCGCCCGAAGGCGATTTCAAGGTTGCTCTTCCTCTCGCCCGGAAGGTTGACGGCGCTGATACGGCCAGAGGTTAGCGAATGCCAGCGCCCGTCCATGCGGCGGAAGACAGAGACCTTGCGGGAGAAGTTGCGGTCGGTCGCGTTGACGGCAATCGCCGTCACTGGAAGTCCGAACACCGAGGTCTCGAGCACAGTCTTCTTCGCCTTCTCGTCCGTCTCCACCGTGCAGGCGGTGCTCACTATCATCGGCGGAGCCGCCTCGAACGACACGCGCGTCCGAGGAACGGCGACGGACAGGGAGTCGATACGGAAAGGACGGTTAACGACCGACTCGCGCACGCTCTTCGCCTCGAGCTTTCCCTCGCCATTCTCGCGGATCGTCCGCTCGAACGCGGCAGCAGCCGCCTCGCTCGTCGGCTTTGCGAAAGTGACGGTCAGCGTGCGGCGATATGATGCCTCGAGCGGCATCTCGGTTACGCGAAGGTCTGCGAACTTGCGGTAGTCGCAGAGAACTCCGCTCGCAAGCGGCACACCCTCGGAAGACACTTCGACGGACTGCTCGAAGTCGGTCAAGGGCGTTGCGACCTTGAGCGCGAGAAAGCGCTCGGGGTTCGATGAGCCAGCCGGAAACTCGGCGTCGACTACGAGCCGTCCGTCCGCCTCCGTGACACGCGTTATCTTGAGCTCGCGCCACTCCTTCACTTCGTCGACAACGCGCGTCTTCGCGGCGCGGAAGGCATATGGGATGTCGTGCCCCTTCGAGTCGCGGACGCGTAGTTCGCTCTTGATGGCGTCTTCTCGGCCCTGCGTCGCCGCCGCGTAGAGCATCGGATGGCAGTTGACGGCGACAGCGCACTCTTCAGTGACAACACCTGTCAACGACCAGGACTGAGGTTCCTTCGCAGCAAAAACGGCGAGCGGAAGGATGGCGAGGAGAATTGACTTATGCATGGTCTTCAAACCTTTCTTTGAACTTCATGTAGAGGAACGCACCGACGATGAGCAGGACGCCTGCGAGGGCAAACACGCCGACGCGCGCTGGCGTCGCAAGCCGCGCCGTGTCCATCAGAAGGACCTTCACGACCGAGACGCCGAGAAGCGAGAGCGCCGTGATGCGCGTCGCGCGACTGCGGCGGGCGATGCCGGCCCAGAGCCCTGCGAACGCGGCGAGAAGCCACGCGACGGAAACGGTGCCCGTCTTGAGCGCCGGCAGGAATACGTAGCCGAATATCCGCGCCTCTCCGGTGAAGAAGAGGAACGCAACTATCAGCGCGGCAACGGCGAGAGCTCCCACCTTCACGCGCCGCGCAATAAGCGCCGCCGCCACGGGAAGCGACCAGAGGCGGACGAGCCGCAGGACGAGCTCCTTGAAATACGCGTCCGCCGTCAGCTCAGTCAGCTTGTAGACCGGCCGTTCGCAATAGGCGAGCGGCGCGTAGTAGAAGAGCCCGCCGAGCGCGGCGACGGCGAGAAGCAGATAGGAGAGGACGCCAAGTATGCGCTCCCCGCTGCGCGCCTCTGCCTCAGAAGCGGCGACGGCAAGCGCAGCCCACGAGACGATGCACCACGGATGATCGAAGAGAAGAAGCGGCACGATTGCGAGGAAGACGAGCGCGAACACGAGAAGAATGTTCACCGTGGCGCGATCGGCCCAGCCGCGGCGAATCGCAAGCGTCGCGACGGCGAGATACGCGGCGACGAGAGCGAGCAGTATAAGCCCTGCGTAGTTGCTGGAGAACGATTCGCGGAAGACAGCGGCGAGCCACGCGAAGTAGGCGACTGCGTTGATGCAGAGTCCTGACCACGCAATTGCATTGCCGACCTTGCCGCGCGCTTTGGCCCCGACGATGACGCCAGTCATATAGAGCGCATGGACGACCGAGAGGAACGCGAGGTTCACGAGCACCGCAGACTGTCCGCCGCTGTTCGGGTGGGAAGCGCTCCAGATAAAGCACATCAGGACGGCCAGCATCGACGCGAGGAAGTCGAGAGCCGACCAGAGCCGCTTGCGCGAGACATAGAACGCACCGAGGTTGAGGACGAGAAGGTAGAGGTCGAGTCCAAGCGGGAAGCCGCTGTCGCGCCCTGCGATGACCGGCACGAGATAGCCGCCGATGAGCCCCATCACCGCGATGTGCGGCGAGCGGAGGTAGACGGCCATAACTCCTGCGAAGAGCGTAACGCCGGCGAGCGCGGCGAACGCGAAGACTGGCGAGGCGATGACCGGCGGGTCGAAGAAGCGGTGGCCGAGCCCGAAGCCAAGATAGAGGGCAACGACGCCAAGCGCTGATACGGCGTGTCCAATGAGTGAATATCTCCCCTTCTTGACGAGCCACGAGCCGCCGACGCAGCCGACCATGCCCCAGAAGAGCGTAGCGGCGACGCGCCCGGTCGGGCCCATCCAGCCGCGGTCGATCGACAGCTTCACGAAGTAGATGATCGCGCCGATGATAAGCACTGCGCCAACGCGGATGAGCCAGCGCGTCGCAAAGGCGAACTCGTGGGTCATTCCCTTCGGAGCGAAGTCGCCGCGAACGGCGAACCAGTCCTCGATTCGCATCCTTAACATGTCGAACGCCGTCGTCTCGTAGGAAGTTGGGGTAACGGGGAATGGGGAATGGGGAACGGACGGAGAGGAAGTTGGAGTTGGAGAGTTGGAGTTGGAGAGCGGTTTTTCAACATTCTCTTTTGCTGCCGAAACTTTGACTTGCGTCGGGGCGACCGACGGTTTGGCGGCCGGCGGCGCAGCAACTGGCGACGCGACGACTGGCGACGGCGCGGCGACCGCCACCTTCTTCTCTGTGTCTCTCTGCACTCGCTCCGCTCGGCTTGGCTCGCTACGAATCGCGAGCCCCGCTTGCGCGGCGGTTACGTGGCTCTGTGTGAGATCAATCACACCAACTTTCTTAGTGAGGTCGGCGACCTTGTTTTCAAGCCCACAGACCTTCACGAGTATTACGATAAGCAAAACCGGCACGCTCAAGAGCGCGAGCACGGCAAGTACTATTCCTTCCATCATTTTGCCTCCTTTTATTTTGTTTTAGCCACGATTAACAAGATTAACAGGATTTTAGGACTTCGCGCAAGAAACTTGTAATAACTCCACTCTCCAACTCCAACTATTTTCTCCAACTATATCTCAATCTTGTAAATCCTGTAAATCCTGTCTAAAAAAATTACTTCAATTGATTTTTAACCTTCTCAAACGCTGCGCGCATTTCGGACTCGCGCCCCCACGCCTTGCGAAGCTTGTCTGGGTCGATGATGCGGCAGTGTCCGGTCACCTTGTTCTTCTCAAGCTTCCAGCCGCCAGACGAATCAAGCACCGTCCACCAGATTTCGGAATCCATTACATGTCCTTCAACCCCAGGGAAGCCCTGCGGCACCATGACCTTGCCAGACGGTTCCTCGCCGCCGAGGATGCGGCGGGCATACTCCAAGTAGAACTTTTCGTGATGGTTGGCGATGTCCTTGATCACCTTCTTCGCCCAGATCCCACCGATATCGACCTCACTCGTGATGTTCGTCGGAGTCACGCACTCGACGACATTCTCGCAAGGAGTCGGCGTGCCGTTCGCGCCGAACGCGACCGCGCCCTCTCCGCCGACGGTCGCGTAGACATAGCGAAGGACATGGTCTTTCGGGTTGCAGACGGCGAGGACGGGGAGTTCCGTCGCAAGACCCATCTTCACGAGATCGGGGTCATTCGCCGGAATCGCCGCGCCCATCAAGATCGCCTGCTTCACCTTGAGCCCATTCTCGGCGAGCCGCGCGAGGACGCGCGCGGTGATGCGCCCGCCGAGCGAATGGCCGACGAGCGTCAGGTTCGTGCGTACTTCTGGCGGCATCATCGCAATCTCAAACGCGAAGCGCCACGATTCCTTGTCCGCCGAGTCGACCGAAAGCGGCCACACGAGATTGTCGCCATCCCACGCCTTGAACTCAACGCTTGCCTCGGGAAAGGCGTTTGAGACGCACTCGAGGATTCCCTCGTGCGGTTCCGCCGTGCGGAGCCACCCGGGGATAAACCACACCGTCGCCGCCATTATCGCCATTGTCATTTCGCTCCTTTGATTATGTTCTTCAGATTTTGTTTTAGACAGGATTTACAGGATTAACAGGATTTAGCGCCTTCGGCTGGCGACACACATGAAACTTGTGTTTGCATAGTCATCTTTTGTTCCTTTCGAGTTACGCAACCTACCAGGCACAGTGCCATCGCCGCAGAAAACTGTCGTTGTCGCCCGAGTCCGGACAGTGGTCTACACGGACCCCTTCTTCATTGTAGATAAAGACAGCGGGTCCAGACGGCAAAAAGCCGATCCACGAAAGGACAACCGCCGTGTAGTTCGTTCCGTCTTGGCTAAAATCGATGACCTTCTTCACCTCGTCTGGCTCTGCCGCCAACAGCGCGTCCTTGTTTGGGTAATCGCAAAGACGCGCATATTTCCTCATGCCGGGAGTCTCCACCACAATAACAAAAACAACGAAAATCGTCGCCAAAAGAAACAAGGCAACTATCACCTTCGCCGCTCCCGCGACGAACCGCGCAAATGTCTTTCGCGTATTCATTAGAAGTATTCCTTCATCGCGAACTCGACCTGTTCAAGGAACATCTTCTTGAACGCCGAGAGGTTGTTCTGCTCGTAGAACAGCAGCAGCGCCGCCCGATAGTCGTTCGCCTCGACCGTGCGGAACGACAGCGGACAAAGCGAGCGCGCAATCAATAGCGCGTTCGCCATCAGGCGGCTCGTGCGCTTGTTGCCGTCCGTGAACGGCTGTATGTAGGCGATAAGCAGCAACGCCAATAGAGCCTTCTCGTAAGGGTCGCTTTTGCCGTTCACGAGGGCGCACATGTCCTCCACCGCCTCGCGTATCTGCGACTCCACCTCAAGCGGACGGTACCTCGTCCCCGAAATGCCCACCCTTATGTGGCGCAGGTTGCGCTCGACGCCAAGCTCCTCGATCAGTGCCGAATGCACGTCCTCCATCCGCGCCAGCGAAAGATCCCTGAAATACGCACTCTGCTCGACAATTGCCTTGAGCGCCGCCTTGTGGTTCAAGAGCATTATCGCCTCTTCGCGCTTCTTGCCCTTGGCCTCGATCTTGTCCTTCAGCAGATTCACCGTCTCCAGCAGCGTATAGGTGTTGCCCTCGATCTCCGACGACTTCCAGCTGAGGTCGATGCCAAGCCGCTCCATCTCCTTCGCATAAAGCTCCTTCGGATAATCTTTCATGCGCGCCAGAAACGCACTCTCGCGGTCGGCAAGAAACCTGCACTCGTCCTTCGTGAATATCTCAACCTTCGGCAGCACGTCGCGGATCAAATCGAAATTGTAAGAGGTCTGCATCTCCCGCTTGTCGGTCTCTACGGCATAATACGACCCGAGATCAATCGTCCGCAAGAGCTGTGCCCTGGGCGTTATGAAATAGCGCGTCGCCCGCGCCTTGCCCTCAACGCGTATATCGCCGTTGGCTATTCCATCGCTCAAAAGCACTTTCATCTGGGTGTCCTTGATCCCCAGAACCAGTGCCTCCATCAATTCGCGGCGACTTGCACCCGGATGATAGTGCAAATACTCAATCACCTTGTCAAGATTCGTCATGCTTTTGCTCCAATCGGTCGGTTTACCGCATATTATATCACAAAATCGGTCGTCGCCCCGGCCGATTCCGCCTTAAATCCGCCACAATTGCGACCGATTCTCTCACGCGCCGCCCCCGACCTCTTCCCGACCGCCACCCTCTCGCTCGGCTACTAGCGACGGCACGCGCAAACATCATCCGAGTATTCATTTCGTTTCTCCTTTCAGGTTTTGTTTTAGACAGGATTTACAGGATTTACAGGATTTACAAGATTTACAAGATTGTTTTAAGCAGGTAGATCAGGAGAGTTTAGGTCCGCCTTCGGCGGGGTCTGGGATGGCTACCCCAGTCTTCCTCCTGCCTCTCCTGTTCTCCATGCTAAAACACCCCCATCTTCTGTATCTCCTGTTCTCCATGCTAAAATCCTGTTAATCTTGTTAATCCTGTCTAAAAACATCTTAAGAATTATACCATTTCCCACTCCGTCATCTCCAGACGGGGATGAAAAGAAGATCGACCTTCTTGCCCTTCTCGGGATCGCTCTCGTAGCGGAAGAAACGCCAGAGGAAGGAAGTCTTCGAATAGCCGTTCTTCTTCGAGTCGTAGGTGAAGCCAGGGAAGACATCAAGCGCGACATCTCCATCCTCTTCCTCCCAGTCCCAAAGCTTCCAGAGGACGCGGTGGCTCGCGTAGCTCGTGCCCTTCGTCTTGTCAGAGCGATGCTCGCCGTTGTAGAGGAGCATAAGAAGCGACGTATCGCTCTCCTCGCTGTCGGAAATCTTCTCGCGTGTCGCCGTGTCAAAGCAGACCTTCCGCTTGCTCTCGTGGTTGAACACGAGCTTGTTGCCGAGCTTGTGTCTCTCCGTCATCTCGTAGCGGTTCGTGGCGCCGTATGGAAGACCACCATTGAGGTGCCTGTCGTTGTCAGAGAAAAGGAATGCCGTCCGCACATCCTTCGCCCATACATCAGTCGCCTGCATCCTTTGTTCTACAGTCCTGTCATACGCTTCCCTTGAAGAATTCCAGACACGATTCGTCCATGTCGCCGTCCACATCTTGATGTCGTCAGGCAACTTTTCCGCATCCATCCACGCCGACTTCGCGCTGTAGTCGGCGCTCGCCTCCTTCTTGTAAAGCGGGAACATCCAGCCGCCCTCCGTCTCACCAGACTTGAGGCCAGCGAGCCCCGCAGCGAAATACGTGTTCGTGTATGCCGAGCCACCGCCGCTCCAGCCAAATGGAATGGAATAGAACGACTCCCCTGCCTCACGGAAAAAGAGCGGAAGCGCCCAGTTCGTCTTATGCGAGCCAGAGGCATTGGACGAGCCGCCGACGAGCCCCGCGAGTGAGAACCAGGTATTATCGCACGAATTCGTCTCCCAGTTCGCGCCGGAGAGAAGCGGCAGCGAGAAGAAGCCACGCGTTCCCTTCTTCGCGTCGTCCCAATACGAATAGACCGGCGAGTTGAACTGCGACTCGTCGCGGCAGTAGAGCGGGAAGAGCCAGTCCGCATCGCCCGACCTCCCGTAGAGCGGAGTGATAAACGACTCCTTGTCGCGGTAGTAGAGGGGTATGAGCCAATCGCTGCTGTCCTTCTTGTTGCGCCCGTAGAACGGCGTGATGTATGTGCGCTCCTCGCCGTCGAAGTAGACAGGGAAGAGCCAGGTGCGGCGTGGGTTGCGCCCGTAGAGAAGCGTATAGAAGCTTTCGCGATCCTTGTAGAAAAGCGGGAACACCCAGCTCGCGCCGCCTGTCTCGTCATTCCAGACATGGCCGCCAAGCCCCAGAAACAGGTAGAGAAGCCGGTCGCCGCTCTTGTGGTCGCGCTCATAGCCAGAGAGAAGCGGAAGAGAAAACGCCCTGTCGATCTCGCCGTCTGACCCAAGCTGCCGCCAATAGGGAAGCGAGGCGAAAGTCCTCTTGTCGCGCCAGTAGAACGGCACAACCCAGTCGGCATCGCCATCCTTGCCGCCGATCAACGTCAGGAACTTCTCCTTGTCCTTGTAGTAGAGCGGTAGCGTCCAATTGGCCTCGACCGTCTTGCCGAAAAGCGGCGTGAGCATCAAGTGCTCGTCGTGGTAGTAGAACGGAATAAGCCAATTCGCATCCTTTGTCTTGCCGAAGAGCGGTGTCAAGAACTCGTCATGGGCCTTGTCGTGTGAATAGAACGGCAGCAGCCACGACGACTGATAGTCGCCGTTAGTGTTCGAGTCGCACCCCGCGAGACCGCAAAGGATTCGGCTCTTGATGCGGCCGTCATCGGTGTAGCGCGAATACGGCAGCGAATAGAAGTCGCCGTCGTCGCAAAAGTAGAACGGCAGGCAGCGATGGTTGGTGAATTTACCGTCGCGGCGATTGAAGCCCGCGAGCCCGCAGAACGCCCAAAACTTGCTTTTCTCTTCGCTCCACGAGGAGCGCTCTCTCAACTCGTAGTAGTAGAGCGGCCAAATCGTGTTCCACAAGTCTCCGCTCTTCTCCCACCCAGCCCAGCAAAGCGGGAAGACGCAGAAGCCGCCGTCATCGTCGTCGTCGTTGTCCCAGAAGATCGGGAATACTCCGGCGAACTCCCTGTTCCACCACAGGGCAGGGAAGAGGCAGAAATATGGCTTGTCGCTATAGCTCTCTCCCCAGAAGAGCGGGAACACGCGATAGTCTCTGTGCTTTGTGTCGAACTGGCTTATCGGCCAAAAGAAGTTGAACTCGTCATAGTCGCCGCTGCCGCTCTGCTTGTATTGCGAGTAGAACGGACGAAGCGCGAGGTGGTCGTCACCCCACGAGATGAGCGGCCAGGCGAGCGATCCGACGGGCTCGCGGTAGTATGCGACCGGCCACAGGTTGACGCGATCCTCGACCGCGCCAGTGAACTTCACTTCGTTTCCTTCGTAGAACGGCGACGAAGAAAACTCCTTCATCTTGCACCCGCCCAGCAGCATCAAGCCAACAACGGCAGTCATTATCTTTTTCATGTTTTCTCCCTTCCTTTAAGCTTTGTTTTGTTTCAGACAGGATTCTCTGGTTTTGTTTTAGACAGGATTTACAGGATTTACAAGATTAAGAATGTTGCTTCCGTTTCCCCAAATCCTGTTAATCGTGTTAATCATGTCTAAAAACCTTCCCGCGACGGCCCGCGCAAACATCTTTCGAGTATTCATTTCACAGGCTCCTTTACTTCTCCTTTAGCCTGGAGATTGTCCAGACTTGTCAGATAGCATTCCCCGACAAAGTCAGCGCTCTTCTTGATTGTCGCAAACTCGCCCCACCACTTCCTATACGGCCAATGCGGCGCAATCTTGACGTGCTTCACAGGAGGTGAAAAATAGATGTCCTTCCCATCTGATGCAAATTCGTCGAACCCAACGTGTGGCGGCGAGATGCGAACAATGTGACGCCCTGGCTCCGAGAAGCTAATGTCGCCGCCAAGGGGGCCTTCCACGGAAAGCGTAAAATTTCCACTCTTGAGATCAACGATCAGCAGTTGATCGTGCGCTGGATCATAGTCATACAAATCCACTTTGCCCTTCCATTTGATTACACCCTCCTCCATCGTCAGGCAGCCGTCTTCATGCAGGAATATACTTGCCGGAAGATTATATGGCAAAAAGACAACATCGTTTGCCACGGCTATAACAGACACCACGACGACAATCGGAGGAACACAAACGCACTGAATGACAACGTCATACCATTTAGTGTCATCCTTAACGTCATCCGCGAACACCTCCCCCTCCGGCTGCCAACGCGATGGAGATGACGCCTCTTTCGCTAACCTCTGCAGCGTTGGGAACGGAAGAGGATTGACACTCCGAGTGAAATTGTTGCATTGCGCCGGTAGGTTAAAGCATCCCGCAAGGCAAAGCATCGCCGCTCCCGCGACGGCCCGCACAAATATCATCCGCATATTCATTTCGATTCCTTCTTTCCGTTTTGTGCTCTTTGTGTTCTTCGTGGCAAATCTCGCAATGTTGAAGTCTTCAGTTAGTCCCTTTGCCAGTCTTAAGCGTGCCAAACGGTACCTAACCCTTATTTCGCGCTAAGCGCATCACCAAATAGACATAGCAAAAACAATTCACCGGGGAGCAACACGGCGTCTGCTGGCACGGCGGCCGGCAAAGCCCAGTACTTCTTTTCAGTTACAGCCATGCATGTATAACAGCCGGAAAGCAATAGGCTAAAAACAACGGCAACCGCAATCGTAGTAATCTTCATAGAGTATTTCTGTTTCATTAGTATCCTTTGTTAAAGTTACGTGTGACTAATCGTTGTACCACTCCTCAAGCTTTCGATTGAATTCAAGCCGCGTGAGCTTCGACCATTCCTTGACGCGGTCGGTCAAGTCCTCGACATGCATCGTCACGCGGCGGCGCGGCACGAATGGCGCCCAGAAGAACCACAGGAAAACGCTCTTGATGAAAGTCGGCACAAACGAGGGAGAGGTCTTGCGTCCCTTTCGCGACCAAATCGAACCCCAAAGCCCACGCGTCCTGACGCAAATGACACGCACCCCCTCGGGCAAATCTCCGCACATGTTGTAGGCGAGTTGGCGAGTGCCGATGTCCTCGTGCTCGGGCTCGGTCTGAATGTGTCCAGATGGATAGAAGATGACATTGCCGCCGTCTTCAAGCGTCGACTTCACAATGTCGCCAAGGCCGCGCGCAATTGTCGCCCCTTGCGCGGTGCGGTGCTTGCGAAGGTCTGGCACCGCGACTGCGCCAAGAGTCTTGAGGACATGCGGCGCGACGATGCCGGTGTGGAAAAACGACTCGTCCGAAAGCGGCTTTAGCGGCGTCTTCCAAAATGCCACGCCAACAAGCATCGGATCAACCATCGCAGGGTGATTTGGCAAGACGAGATAGGCAAGTCTTTTTTGGACGGGATTTACAAGATTAACAAGATTTTCGGGGATCGCGTCTTCGCCAAGGCTTCGGCGTGCAAGCTGGGAGTCTCCCCCAGCTCTTAATCCTGTCAATCCTGTTAATCCTGTCTGACTTTCCAAACCGTCAATCTCCACCTTGTAGCGCCAGGCGAAGACCCAACGACCGACATAAAGCAGCACCGATCTGTAGCTGAACACAAAGAGAAACGGCGCGACGAGAAACGCGAGCGTGAGGAGCAACAGAAACGCCTTTGGCCCGAACGCCCAACTCACGAGCGCGTAACACCCGCTCGCCGCGAGCATGAAGAGAAACGATACCTGGTTGAAATACGAAAGCATCGTGTTGAGCTTCGGCCCCTTCACAACCTTCTGAATCTCAGCATCGAGCGGCAACTTGAAGAACCCGAGATCAAACGCGAGAAGCCCAAGCACCACGCCAAACCACCGCGGCGAAAGTGCCGCGAAGTAGAGAACGCCAAGAAGCGCCGCGGCAATCCAGCCAGTCAAAAGCGTCGCACCGAGAAGGAATCGCCGCCTATCGACAAACCCAGCGACGATCTGTCCGGCGACAATTCCAACCGCCGCGCCGCAAAGGAGCACCCCCGTGCCGGTATCGCTCAAGTTGAGCCCCGCCTCTGCCTTGCCATAGACGAGGAGCCCCATCTGAAGCATCGCCGCGCCCCACCAAAACACCGAGAGAGTGAAGATGACGGCGTTGAGCCCGTTGTAGCGTCCAGCCATTCGGTAGGCGCGGGCGATATAGCGAATCGGGTTTATCGCGTGAAGAGAGCGATTGAGCTCTTCCTTGGCGCGAATTGTGTAGCTGGCAAGTAGGCCAAGGGTGGCAAAGGCGACAAGAAGAATATATTTAGTCTCCATGCCAGCCCTATCTGCCACAACCGCGCCCACAACTGTTCCCATGAGCACGCCGAGAAACGAGACGCCCTCCATGCCGCCCATGCCAGTAGAGATGCGCGCCTCGCCGCCAATGTCACGCACAAGCGCGTATTTTGCGGGCGAATAGAGCGAGCTTTGGAGCCCCATTAAAAGTATCGCGCCGATGACGAGCCACGGCGACTGGAAGAGAAAGCCCGCGATGGCGACGACCATAATCGGCAGTTCCGCCCACTTGGCAAACCTCACGATGCGGCGCTTTTCCC
>JAFYQC010000004.1 GCA_017547265.1 Kiritimatiellia bacterium
CATCCGCAAGAAACTCGATTAACCAACCACCAGCTAAACTATGGAATCTCTGATACTCATCACCCTGCTGGCGATTGGACTTGCCGTCTTCTTCGCGATCTTCGAGGTGAAGCCCCAGTGAATGCGGACGATTAGCTCAGTTGGTTAGAGCAGGACCTTTACACGGTCAAGGTCGGGGGTTCGAGTCCCTCATCGTCCACCAAAATTCAAAATCGAAAAGGAGAAGCGCGGCTTCTCTTTTTTGGCTCTTCTTCGGTGCATTCCCACCGATCCCGATATTTTTGCCTTTGAACTCACGGCGTAAATTATACCATCTTAACGTTAGTGAATTCACAGAAGGAATGTTCAATGTTTGAGCGGTGATAAATTTTTAATCAGAATGTCGATGTATTGGGGTTGCATTTTTGGGCTGGCACGGAAATTGCTATTGTCGGGGCATGGGAGCGAACGTGACTAGTTCATCAGGAAATGAAAGCCCTACTGTTCAGTTGAGGCAGGTTGAGCAGCAGGTCATGAGCGTGTCGCAAACAAGCCAGATTCTGCGATTACAATTTGAACATGGCGGGCAAAATATGATAAATTACACGCCATTTGAAAGCACACAAAAGGATGGTCTTGCAGTGGACAGCAACGGGAACCTTATTCTGACGGGCTGGGGGTATGCGGAATACGTGGCCTCGGCGGCGGTGGCGCTCAAGGCGCTTGGCGGCAGAGCAGAAGTTTGCGGCGTGAGCCGGAGGCGTCTGCCGGAACTGCTTTCCGAACTCGCATCAGGGCGTGGAGCGCCGAGATGGTCGCATATCTATATGCTTGGCGTATCAGTGAGCGGCGATCCGAACGCGCTTGCAGAAGCATTGGCGAAGCTGAAAACGAAGAAGGTATCCACGACGTGGATAAGCGCTCTTGAGATGCCGGAGGACATCGCCGAACAGTTGGCTGGCCTTGTAGAGACCAAAGTGTTCGACTCTTCGCTTCTTGAGGCGGTCGGGCAGTCGTTCGGCGTGGATGTCGAGCAGTATATGCCGTTCCTCAAAGAGCCCAAGCGCGTCACATCGGATGTCCGCGCTTATTTCGAGCTAATTGCCACGGCGCAGTTCTACTACCGCAACTACCAAGACGAATCACTCTATGCAATGGCGGCCCGTTATCTCGCCAACGGAGTGAAGCCTTGCGCGTGGGAGCCTGATGTCAAATCCGCCGTTGAACACTACGACCGCTACGGTGGGCGCGAACTTCTTGGCAAGAGCCGCGAGATTGCGATGCTACAGGAGCGAATCAACCGCGTTGCGGAGCATGAACACGCACGCGTCCTCATCCTCGGCGAAAGCGGAACCGGCAAGGAGACGGTTGCCCAGCAGATTCACACGAAAAGTCCAAGATGGAAGATGCCGTTCATCTCCTTCAACTGTGCGAGCGTCACGAAAGACCTCTTGGAGGATCGATTCTTCGGACACGAGAAAGGCGCGTTTACGAACGCCATCGAGCGGACGGACGGCCTTTTCCTAATGGCGGACGGCGGCACGCTCTTCCTCGACGAGATTGGCGAGATGCCGGTTGAAGTGCAGGCGCTCCTGCTGCGCGTTCTTGAAGGCGGACGCTTCATGCGCGTGGGCGGCAGGGAAGAGTTGCGGTGCGATGTGCGGCTCGTCACGGCCACGAATCGAGACCTCCCGGCGCTTGTCAGGGAGGGGAAGTTCCGTGAAGATCTCTATCAGCGTTTGAACGTTGTGCAGTTGCGGACGCCATCCCTGCGGGAACACAAGGATGACATCCCGATTATTGCCAATGCCTGGTGGCGCAAGTTCCACAATAACCATGTGCTGAAAGACGAGCAGATTGCAGCGTTGATGGACTATGACTATCCTGGCAACGTGCGCGAGCTCATCAACATTCTCGACCGGGCGACGGCATTGGAAGAGGAAGATTTTGATCTTCTCATGCGCGAACACAAGGAGATGAACGCAGGTCTTGCGGGGAACCTCGAGTTGAAGTCAGGGCGAATCCCAGATAAGCTCGAAGATGCAGTCCGCATCCACGTCCGCCGCGTGTACGAGAAGTACCGCGAGAACCTCACCCGCGCCGCCGAGGCGCTCGACGTGAGCCGGAATACAGTGAGGAAGTATCTGTAAAGAAAGGATTGTTTTCGTATGGCTATTCTTGCGAATTGCAAAAAGATAGTTACGGACATTGTATTTCCAGAGTTGGTTAAGAATGGGGAATACTCTTCGTTTGGCGAAGATACAACTGGCCGATTTGACTATTGGGCGCATGCCTTAAAAGAGCTTAAAGGCGGGAAAACGACATGCCCGTGGTGTGGTGATGCGATTGAGAGGACTCGCCTCGTAATCTGTGACAAGGAATTCCCCGAAGGATTACTTGAATTCGACCTAAAATTCCTCATAGATGAGGTGTTTAGTGGATCATGGTATAAGGATGATGCTGTAAATACCATCATGATTGTCCACAAAGTTGACCGCACGTTGGATTTCTCTTGGATTCGTTTGCGAGACTTCATTCAGCGAATGGCTGAGAAGTGCATAACGCTTAGACACCTCAAGAACGATTTGCAAAACAGACCACAACGTAATATGACATTATACTCTGGTCATCCGGGAGAATTGTTTTTGCGAGACGTAGGAAGCCCAGATCGACTTTTGCTCAACTATGATGCTTTCTTTGGGGAGAACTGTATCCGAGATTTTCAGATCGAACTCGACGATGAGAGTTTGCGTGACATTGACCTTGGATGGATTGGGGCGTTGAAGATGCCTGGCTCCGATCTTTTGTCCAGACAAGATCTTGAAGTGAGTCTTCAAGGTTCTTTAGAGACAGTTGTTAAAGATTTTGTCTCCAACACACGTGGTCAGTTCGCGCTTGGAAATGCATCGAAAGATTCGGTATATTTTTCACAGGATGTATTTGATCGTGTTGTTGGCTCCGTGGCATTTCTGGTGAAAGGCGAACCAGAAATGTCGCAAATGGACTTAATAGCTAAAACTTCCAGAATGATAGCTCCTATGCCGATGCGTAATTGGGTGCAAGATGTTGTAGTACAATACAAGGCGATGCTTGATGAGAATGTGCAGAATGGTGTAGATGGAATGTCTACGCATGGTTGCGAGGAATTAGAAGAAGAGGAAGAAGATGAGTATGACGAAAAAGAGATGCTTGATGCGATGTTTCCAGATGGAATTGATGACGGATTTAGTCCTTCAACCTTTTGGGGTGTTTGATAAGCTTTATGGCAATAGTAACGAAATTATGCATAAAGAACCCAATACGCAGCTTCGGTCACGACCCAGTAAATAACAAACGAATCCATCGAATTCAAATAGGAGTACAGAACTGACATGATTGATTGGCTTTATGACAATCCTCTTGTTTTAAAAAATGGAGAGGTTTTACACCCCTGCCTTCCTCGTGAGTCGGGATATGTTCAGTATCGGCGCCGTATGCCCCAAGACCTTTCCGGTTCTGTTCATTACGAAGTCTATGCAGAAACAAACAAGGAGAAGACTGTTGGGTATCGTGTGGTTCTTCACACAGAATATCAGACATTAGAGGGAGATAAGGATGGTCAATGGGAATTGGTTCATTTCCTCAAAAGCAGGATTAAGGAGAAAAAGGAATACTGGAATGGGCGTTTTTCTATTGCGGGTCGGCCACGTACAAAGATGGAGATTCAATGCAAAGAGATGGTTCCGGCAGATATCTCCAGAGAACAGTTTGTTTCTGTCATTACGGATTTGATGAGTGAATTATACAATCTCGTTGAAGATCTGTTGGTTGAAGCCGAGCATGACAGAGATCTGAACCCTTGGGGATATGACGACGACGAAGATGAAAAGAAAAATCAGGAAGTCGAGCCGGAGCTTCACGAGCAGGCGATAGTCTCTCCAGAAGACGATGAAGATTGTTGGAATGCCGATTCCAATGCGTCATTGGTCAGCGTTACCCGGCTCATGAAAATGAAGCTCCGCATACCTGACTATCAGCGTCCATATAAGTGGTCAAATGAGAATGTCTTGGAGCTTCTGAAAGACATTGAAGATGCGATTCGTCAATCCGAGTTGCCGACTGGCGCAAAACGTTATCGCCTTGGAACGGTCATTCTCCTCAAAGACGAGAATGCGGGTGATGGGTATTATAATGTGGTGGATGGGCAACAGCGTATCACGACATTGGCATTGTTGCGATATTGCTTGACCCAAGAAGAGTGTGGCCCGCTTTTGAGCGATCATGCCTCTCTGGAGCATTTCAATCGCAGTTCCGTGTCGCGGGCGAATTTGTCGGGCAATTACCAAGTCATCAAGAGCTTCTTCGCACAAAGTGGTGCGCTGAAGACAAGGTTTTTCCAGGCGATGGACGAACTCCTTGAAGTGGTCCTTGTCAGAGTGAGAGAGGAGAGCGAGGCGTTTCAATTGTTTGATTCGCAAAACACGCGCGGGCGCGCCCTTGCCCCACATGATTTGTTGAAGGCACATCATCTTCGCGCTATGGTTGACGACGGCGCGACCGAGCGACAAATGAAGCGTCGCGTAACTGGCTGGGAATCGGTAAACCCAGAGTTGATCGGCGAACTCTTCAATTCCTATCTTTTCAGAGTTTTCAATTGGGCTCGCCGTGAACGAACACATTGGTTCTCAACGCGAGATATTGGCGTTTTCAAGGGTTTGTCCCCGCGTTCAAATTATTCCTTTGTCCGTCGGATAGTGGCCGCAGGGCACAAATTTCAAGTCGGATCAGATTTCCCGGCTGGCGATGGCTTTTTTGCGTTGGTCGATCATTACCTTGATCTTCTTGATGACGTTCGGGACTTCCAGAATTTAGCTGGCGGTCAAACGCATCAGGGGCGCATTGCGATGAAGCGAGTCATGCGAGTAGTGAACTATCCAGGAACGGCGTGGGGCATTCGATATATCAAGGAGCTATTCCTTTGCGCGTTGTTCTGCTTTTGCGATAGGTTTGGTGCCGAGAACTTGGATGCGCGTGTCGTCTCGACATTGTGCAAGTGGGCGTATTCTCTTGTCGTTGATTTGGACAGAATTTCCGAGGGGTCGGTTAACCGCTATGCGATTGGCATGGATGGATACACGAACGCGCTTCCAATGTTTTCGATTATCAGGGAAGCAAAATCTCCGTTGGAGATTGTCAGCAAGAATATCAAGATCAGCGAGTCTCTCAATCAGAACGTTCCGGGTCTGAGAGAGCGTCTGAAGAAGCTGGGAGAGTGATTGCGATGGATAACATAACAGAATTGCGATTGGTTTCAGGAGAAGAGAACGTCCTCAACGGGGCTGCCCGTTATGTTGTTCCGTTGTATCAGCGGGCGTTTGCCTGGGGCACAGGACATCAGGTCCGCCAGAATGAAATTGTCCAGTTGATGGACGATGTTATGGAATGCACTGGCACCACCTATCACCTGGGCTCGTTAATCGTTTCAAAGAGGAGTGAGGACGAATTCGAGGTGATTGATGGGCAACAGCGACTGACGGCCCTCTTCTTGATTTTTGCCCGCCTTGGGCTGCATGTGAATAAGGAAAGCCTCTCGTATGTGTGCAGACCTTCCGCCGAGACCGCGCTTTTTAAGGTTGCGAATGGAACCTTCTCACGTGATGATGGCGTGGACGATCAAGATCCCGCTTGCGGTATTTATGCCGGTGTCAATGCGATAGACCAAAAGATCGCCAATGAAAATGCGCGGTTGAAAGAACATGGGAAACCAGAGGATTATGTCGCAAGGCTGGTTGAGAAATTCAAACAGGTTGTTCTTCTTCGAGTCGTTGTTCCTGAACGGACTGATCTCAACCGTTATTTCGAGGTGATGAACACTCGGGGTGAGCAATTGGAACAGCAAGACATTGTAAAGGCAGACTTGATGTCAAACCTTGACGGCAACTCCGAAAAAAGCGCATTTGCTACAATTTGGGATGCATGCAGCGATATGGACGGATATTGCCAGATGCACTTTCATAACGTGGATCAGCGAGATGCCGTATTCGGATGCGATTGGGCGAAGGTTGAAGAGTTCGACTCCGCCACAAGCCTTTTGCAAACAATAGCGGAACATTCAAAAGAGAAGCAAGAGGCGGCGCAGGTGTTGACATTTAAGGGATTCCTTGAAAAGCCTGCCGAAGCTCCATCTAAAGTCGAAGAGGATGGGACGGTTTCCCGGTTCGAGGGGATTATTGACTTCCCGCATTTCTTGCTTCACGTGCTTCATGTGTATCAAGGAACTGAAGAAGGCACGCTCGACGACAAGAATCTCATCACGTCTTTTAAGGATGCGCAGAAGGCGAATCCTTCCGGCAAGGGAGACTTCGCACGAGGCTTTATCTGGTGCCTCCTGAAATGTCGGTATCTGTTTGACAGGTATTTAATCAAACGGGAAACATTGAACACGGGAGCAGATGCGTGGAGTCTCAAAGAACTTGTGCAAAGTGTTAGCGGGTCGAAAAGGAGCGCCAGCTATCACGGCTCGACGTTTACAGATAATAGCGACGGTTTGGAATACTTGCGAATGCTCCAGGCTTGTTTGAGGGTGTCATACCTTGACCCGAAAGCCATGCGATGGATTACGCGCATTCTGAACACCTTGTATCATGGAAACGTCAAGACTTGTCAATCTCTTGTGGATATAATCAAGGATTCCATTCGTGCCGAGGTCAGGTCGTTCCTTTCGACGCCGGGGCATGAGTGTTTGGGTGTTGCCACATCGCATCTGGTCTTGAATTACCTCGATTTTCTCCTTTGGAAAAACCACGAGAAATTTGCAGTTGATACCGATGGGTTTAAGGTTGATATCGACGGTTTTGAATTCGAGTATCGCTCAAGTGTCGAGCATTGGTATCCTCAGCATCCAACGAGTGTGGAAACGTGGGGTGAAGATGTTGATCGCTTCGGCAACATCTGCATTCTCAGGGGTGACATCAACTCGAAGTTCTCCAATCTGCTTCCGAAATCCAAGCAGCTCAACCAGGAGAAGTATCTTAATCCGAAGCATCAAAGCCTCAAGCTGCGCATTATGGCCTATTTGACTGAAAATGGAGAATGGAATCGTCAAACCTGCAACGCGCATGAGACTGCGATGTTAAAACTTCTTCAAGACGATGCCTTGAGGCGCACTTGACGAGTGGTGATAGAATCAATATCATTGGATGCCGCATATATTAAGCGGGAAATATTATGACCACCTTTCTCTCCAGTCGCGACATCTACGAGTCTGTCATCTGCGGAATGGTGTCGCAGGCGAGAGAACGGCTATGGATCGCGACCGCTGACATCAAGGACATGTATGTTGACGCCGGAGGGCGCGACATGGTGCCGTTCCTGGAGATGCTGGATGGAATGGTGAAGCGCGGGATTGAGGTTCGGCTTATCCATGCGAAAGACCCAGGGCCGAACTGGCGGGACGATTTCGACCGCTATCCGACGCTTTGGACGGCGATGGAGCGGGTGCTTTGCCCGCGCGTCCATTTCAAGTGCATCATCATGGATGGCGTGAAGGCGTATTCCGGTAGCGCGAACCTCACCGGCGCGGGCATGGGCGCGAAGTCCGAACGCAAGCGCAACTTCGAGAACGGCATTCTCAGCGACGATCCCGCCCTCGTCAATCCACTCGCCGAACAGTTCGACTCTGTCTGGCGCGGCGATTTCTGCCGCGATTGTGGTCGGCGCGAACATTGCACCGATCCTGTGGTGTAATTGTTCACATTCTTACCGCCTGAGAAAATTCTGAATGGCGAAAGGTCGGGAAACCATGAGTTTCCCAGCCGTTTCGCCATTGGCACGGAGATTGCTATATGATTGGCAGACACTCAAAGGAGAAAAGACATGACAGAGACGAATGCAACAAGCGAATACTGCTGCACATGCCAGAGCTGGCATGGCGAGCGGCGATATGATCCAAGGCGTGGCAAGGTGAAGTACGAGAATCGTGCGCCCGCTACACCGTGCAACATGAATTACCGAAGGCCAGGCGCCTGTTCCAAGGGCAACTGCCGAGGCTATGTTCGCTGGGTGGAACTTGGGTAAAGCCGAAAGGTTGGTTAAAATGAATTTGAACGAGACAAAACAACGGTTTGGTGATGTGGCAACAAAACTACAGGCGGCGTTGGCATTAAATGATGTCTTTGCGCAAGTCGTGTCATCGGGACAAAACGGACGGTTTACGCAAGTAGCCGTCAAAATGTCCTCCAGCGACATCGAGTGGTTGCGTGAAAACAAGTCCACGGTTCTTAAGGAAATCGGAGGCGAGTCTATTCGCGTGGTGGAATCGGATAACGGGATTGTATTTGTTGAGGTGGGGTTGCCATTTGAGCGATGGAAGGATGTGTCGTACCATGATGTAATGTTCGACGTGTTCTGTGGTAAGACGCAGGCAGAAGATATGGCTTTACCGGTCATATTTGGCGTGATGCCAAATGGTGAAATTATCACCCGTGATCTTGCGCGGTTGCCTCATCTGCTGATCGGAGGGCTTACTGGGACCGGCAAGTCTGTGTTCTTGCATTCTCTTGTCTGTTCGCTCGTGCAGAACCGTTCGCCTGAACAAGTGCGATTCGTCTTAATGGACCCTAAACGGGTGGAGTTCATGGGGTATGCGAACTTGCCGCATCTGTATTCGCCTATTGTTCACGAGCCAGAACATGGTATAACGATGTTGAAATATGTCGAAGCCGAAATGGATAGACGGCTGGCGTTGTTTGGCGAGAAAGGATGCCGAAACATTGCGGACTTTAAGAAGACAGATGAGGGGGCGAGTTTGCCATACCTTATTGTTGTGGTTGACGAACTTTCCGATTTCATGTTTGGCGCTGACGGTGTTTTTGAATCGACTGCAAGCCGGATTGCTACGATAGGAAGGTCGGCGGGCGTACATCTTGTAATAACAACTTCTCGACCTGACGCGAAAGTCGCGTCTTGTAGCCTGAAAGCAAACATTCCGGGTAGGATTGCATTTAGGGTCTGCCAGCAGATAGATTCGATGACGCTTTTAGACGAATACGGGGCGGAGGAACTTCTTGGGGGTGGCGATGCTTTGCTTAAAGACAACAAGGGGGCAATTGTTAGGTTGCAAGTCCCATATATTCGAGACGAGGCGATCACACGTATTGTCGATTCGGCGATTGTGCGATATCCTGGACGGCACGTTGTAGCTGGACTTGCATTGGCTGTCGCCGAGAAGGAAGATTACGAGTCGATGTATGCACGGGCATTGGGTGTAGTCCGTACGACACGGCGGGCCTCGACATCGTGGCTCCAGCGGCAGTTGAGTATTGGATATAATAGTGCAGCCCATGTCATGCTACTCCTTGAGGAGCGCGGCATAATCGGTCCAGCGAACGACAAGGGACCTCGCGAAATTCTTATTAAAGATGCTTGAGAAAGGATCGAACATGGAACGGAACGATGTCACGGTGTTTCAGCAATCGCTAATGGCCTGTGGCGATCCGGTCGAGATTGCTCGGAAGGTGAAGCTTGCGTTCAAGAAGATGCCGGGTGAGATGGCGCTTGCTTGCTTCGCAAAAGTGATGACGGCTGATCTGCCGCATCCGATCAAAGTTGCCGTGTGGGATGCCGTCCGCTATTCGCACATCTGGTGGGGCGTTGATGAGGTGCTGCAGGGAGCAGTGATGGAGAATCCAACCGTGCAGCAGGCGTTCGCCGACGCCGTGCCGATGCGGAAGTGGTTTGTGGGAAGAAGGAGCGAGGGTTATGAAGGCGTTTGCATGACGCTTGGCCCTGAAATTGTGTTCACCCAAGGTTTTGTGCAGTCGGACTTGCATCGGCTTATATTTCTCATTACACATTTTTCTGACGAGGACGCCGCAGAAAGGATTAGAAGCTATGTGGCAATACATAGGAATGCCGCATCCATCACAAACTACTTGGATATGAGGGGTAACAATCTGCTCTGGTATCTTACCTATCGGGACGATCAAAACGCACGAGGTGGTTTCGCCTGTCCGTGCATTGAAGGCGAGCTGCTGTGGATTGGCGTAGATCCAAACCGTCGCAACAACCTCGGCCTTTGCTGGAACGACGTCAAGCGTCATGTCATTAGGCCGAATCAGTAGATCGGTCACTATTTTACCGCATGATAAAAAAGTGAATGGCAGGAAGCGGGAAAACAAGCAATTCTGGGCTCTTCTTCATTATTCGTGAGAAGAAGCGCCTAAAACCAAGTTGAGAAACCGCTCAAAGCATTGATTTTAGGCGCGAAGAAAGCATATTCTACTCTTTTTTACCACCACGTAAGAAAGGAGAGAAATATGCAAACTTTGAATGCATTGACGTATAGCCAATCATAAAATGAGCAGTTGGTAATGTTCTGAACGGTAAACGTGACGATGCGTATAGATTAAGCCGCCTATGACCGATTGGCACGGATGTTGCTAATAAGCGAGCGGTACAAAAACAGGAGAAAAATCAGATGCAAAGATTCAAGAACAACATGAGTGATGGTTGGCTTTTCAGACAGGAGCTGCGACTTTTCAGGAACTTCATGCGAAACTGGAAACGCGATGTCGATGATTGCGACTTCTTCGACATATTCGCCAACGGCAACAATACTACCGAGAATGAGGCAAAAGCTTTCCTCAAGAAGTACTTTTCGTTTGAAACCCTGGCCAAGTGCGACTCGGTCAGCGTAGAGCGTGTGCGCGACAAAGCGGATGATGAGGGGCGAATAGTCGATTTCTCGTTGGGGCGCTGCTCGACGGATGGCCTGATCCGAGAACTCTGGAACAAGGACAAGGAAAGCCGCGCACGTTGCCGAGAAATGCTTGAAGAATGGTGTGATGTTCTGGAAAAGCACAAGTCGCGCACTTGCCGGCGGAAAGATCCAATAGAGACACGCATGGGTGAGATCTGCCGCGTTCTGAAGCTCAATGAAGTTGAGCGGGACATTCTCGTCTATGCGGCAGTACGTCTTATGACCTGCTTCGACGATTTTCCGGTAGGGAACACGAGCGGACGCAACGACCGGGCCATGTTCATAGCGATGGCAATAGACCGCCCGTGCAGCATGGTGACGAATGCGCTGGCGGCGAATGAGAAGTTGAGAAGATATGAAGTCCTTGACAGCGATGGCGACCTTTTGCGAGGGAACACGTTCAGAAATTATCTCGAATGCGGAGACGGTGAGATGCTTGAGGGGCAGTTCTACAAGAAAACCTCTACTGAAGACGCCCTGCCGTGGGAATACTACGGTAAGCTCGCAGACGAGCATGGAAGCATCCTGCGACAGATGATCTCTTCTGCTAAGTCCGGTGCGCGGGGCGTGAACATCCTCTTTTACGGAGAACCGGGAACGGGCAAGACGAGTTTTGCCAAGACGCTTGCAAAGGAACTCGCACTTGATCTCTACGAGATTCGGCAAGGAGACCGGGACGGCGAGCGCAACTCGCCGCAGAGCCGCATGGCTGGAATACGCATCTGCAACGAGCAGGTGCCGAGAGAGCGAAGCATGGTGGTTGTCGACGAGGCAGATCAGCTGCTCCGCACGAGCATGGACTTTTTTGCGTCTATGTTCGGCGGCATGGGGTCGTCCGGGTCGGAGAAAGGCGTCATCAACTCGATTCTCGACGAAGCAAAACTGCCGACAATCTGGATATCCAACGCACCGGCAAGAGCGTTGGACGATTCGGTCAGGCGGCGATTCGATTATTCGATACGCTTTGAGAAGCTTGGAACTCGCCAGCGCTCATCGATTTGGCGTAACAGCGTGAAGAAGTTCCGGCTGGAACGTCTAATCCCGGACGAGATGTCAGAACAACTTGCGCAGAAATACCAGACGAATGCGGGCGGCATTGCGATGGTGCTTGAGAACGTCAAGCGGATGCGCCCCAGACAAGGGCAAGTCGCCGCACTTATCGACAAGCTGATGAAGCCGCATTGCGAATTGATGGAGGCCAAGGCAAAGAACGATACGCTCATGCCGGTTAAGGATTATTCCCTCGAAGGACTCAACATCAAGGGAGACATCGCGCTCGAAAGGATTGTCGAAGCGGTGAGCGCTTTTCGGAACAGCAAGGAGGACGGCAACGATCCCGACCGTCCGCGCATGAACCTTCTCCTGTGGGGGCCGCCCGGAACGGGAAAGACAGAGTTTGTGAAGCATCTCGGAAAGACGCTGAACGCCAAGGTGTCCGTAAAGATGGGGAGCGACCTTCTTTCCATGTGGGTGGGCGGTACTGAACAGAACATCAAGCAGGCGTTCGCGGAAGCCGAAGCCGATAACGCCATTCTCTTTCTCGATGAGATTGATGGGCTTGTACAGGATCGTTCCGGGGCGCAGCGCAGCTGGGAGGTGACGCAAGTCAACGAGCTTCTCTACCAGATGGAGAATTTCAAGGGTGTGATGGTGGGGGCGACGAACTTCATGGACAATCTTGACGCCGCCATCATGCGCCGCTTTACTTTCAAGCTTCAGTTCGACTATCTGGATACTGCGGGCAAGCGTCTCTTCTTCGAGAGGATGTTCAAGACGCGCCTTTCGGACGTAGATGCCATGCGGCTTGCGGGGATA